>NZ_DATCTU010000094.1 GCF_036567765.1 Pseudobacteroides sp. | reverse complement strand
ACCATATCATTAGCTCCTTAGTTAATTATTGTGGTTGCTTGTCAGGCCAACCCACTTGATATTAACAAAGGAGCTTTCACATTTTTACAGGTAAATATTACAGTTGATTTTTATTAAAGTTTTTTATGCAACACTAATAATTACTATTATATATCTTTTGTATTTATTGACAATCAAAAGTTTGGCATATTGAAATTTTCGTCGAATTATTGGATAAATGGGTTATTATTGAAATGAAGTAAGGAAAATGATATTATATAGAAAATAATAGATATTAGGCTGAATAAGCCATAGATAAAGAATGTAATCGCCAGCAATATTATATTTGATGAGGAAAGTTGGTGAATTATGGGGGCAAAAAAATCTATAGTTGGTGCAACACCTGGAAAAGGATGTATGTTGCATATAATTGTAAAAAAGCTTAATCCAAATGTACCTAGTAAAGATATTAATAAAATGGTTGGAGCTGTAAAGAAGAGAATAAAAAAGAAGGGTGCTGCAGAAGTCAAAAAAGTGCTTTCAGAAGAAATGAAAGGATTTGATAGTTTGCCAGAAGAAGATTTGGCAGCATTAGTTGCTGATTTAATAGCCACATCTAAATGTAAGTATATTCCAAAATCTGAGGGCTATTGGACAAACGCTATAGGAAATTCAAAATGGGTACCAAATAGTGATAAAATTCCTGGTAAAGCCAATCCACATAATAAAACATGGGGACAGATACTTGCCACTTATGGAATTGACGGTATTGAATATAGAGAAGGAGAACCAGATTTTTCAATACTGTCAAGAGGGACTGTTGGTATAGAAGGTTTTTCTCAGGATCGTGATAAGAATTTTACAAAGGCAGATGAAGCTGAAGCAAAGAAGAGAAACTGTTCTCCCGAAGCTGTTTACGACTGGAGAAAAGAAAACGGTTATACATGGCATGAAAGAAGAGATTGCAAAACAATGGATAAAGTGCCCTCTGCAGTCCACAATAATATGTCTCATTCGGGAGGTATATCAGAAAAGAAGCAAGAAATTATTTTGGAGGAATGGTTATGAGTGAAATAATCGATGAAGCTTTTGGCAAAATGGAGTATGATTCATCTTGGGTCAGAATAGAGAAATATACTATTTTAGGAAGACAATTAGATGTAAGGATAGTTGCTCAGGCATATGAAGGACAGGAGATATTGGAAATTCAAAGAAAAGCATTCCTTGAATTTCAAAATAGGTTTAGTCAGTTAGAGCAAGACATACCAGATAAGTTACTAGAGTATTATTTAAATAATTATGAAAGCATTTCAGAAATGATAGAAATACCGGAAAAGATAGACAAGGATCATATTAATCGGGATTTAATTATAAAACTTATAAAGGTGAGGACCATTTACTTTACTAGAAAAGGACAGTATGGTTATTTATGTGATTGTGCTTGGGAACAAGAACATGGAATTGCTATTATTTTTACAAATAATGAAATTTCAATTGATGAACAAGATGTACTTATTTAGCTCATATAAAAAGCATACAAGAGTTCATATAGACAATGTTTTGCTCCAATAGTAGGATTCAGTATGTATTTAAAGGAGTTAGTCATCAAGAGGAAATTTGGGTGAAACGACAACTATTCTTCCTTTAAAGCTATGCGGACAGCATGATCGGCATGCCTTGTGGTTTCAGGCAGACGATAGTTAGGAGATAACCTGATGATCCAATCGCAGGCGGTCTTAAGGGATATCCTATGTCCAACCGATACATAGACAGGCCGAACATTATCTTGAGTTCTTAAAACATTACCGATAATTTCTTTATTATCTATAAGGGGTGCAGTGTCACCCCTTTTTAATCCAGGCTCTTCCGATTGCCCATGAAGCCTTGTTTTCCCGCACCCTATAGTTGGTACATCAAATAATATGCCCAAATGACATGCAAGTCCAAACCTTCTTGGGTGTGCTATTCCTTGACAGTCACAAACCACAAGATTCGGAGTGGTTTTGAGTTTTCCAAAAGCTTTGGCAAGGGAAGGAAGTTCTCTAAAGGAAAATAAGCCAGGTATATATGGAAAATGTGAAACATCTTCAACTACTGATACCTCCACGATATCCAGCGTCTTAGAATCTAAAACAGCTACAGCAGCAATTTGAAGATCGTTTTTGTCATCATAGGCAACATCAACTCCGGCTATGTATTTGATATCATCCAAATCATCCTCCATTATTACTTTCTTAGCTAGTTCCTGCTGAAGAACTAATGCCTCAGGTTCGCTCAAATCCCAAGGATGTTGAAATACGGGATTCATAATATCAGTACCTCTCTATTTAATATTGTTGATTATTATAACACATTTAAGCCTAAAATTTTATAGTTTTGCGGCAAAAGTGAAGCAAGGTACCAACTAGAGATAAAATTTAAGCTCATTTTTATTAAACGGAGGCGTGCTGATAGCTGCAGGTAGCTTAGGAATGGTACAGGGCCCGTCTGACCAATCCAGGCAGCCTTCCGTGGCAATGATTTGCTTCAGTTTCCAGAATCAGGGTAGCTTTCGAGGTCGGAGAGGGGTTGGAGGACAATAAGTAAAAATGCGGAAATGTAAATTGTAATTATGAACTTTATTTCACAAGGTATTGTTTGGAACTATTGGCACAAAGTTGCATAGAATACCTTGTGTTTGTTAAAATTAAGAAATTCAATGGATTTTGCATAATTATTTATTGAAAATTTCATATTTTTGTGTTAGGATTGTATTAAAATTTATTAAAGCACATAGGATAACCACTGAAAAGTAGGTATATCAATGTATAAAAATTTAATTTTAATTGTTAGAAAATTATCAAACAATTATTTTGAGAGGAGATTCTGAATGACAACTAATAAAAAATTGCTTGATTGGGTAAAAGAAATAGCTGATATGTGTCAGCCGGACAAAATTTATTGGTGCGATGGTTCACAGGAAGAAAATGATCGTTTATTAAAGGAAATGGTTGATTGCGGAATGGCAACTCCATTAAATCCTGAAAAGCGTCCTGGATGTTATCTTTTCCGCAGCCATCCTTCCGATGTCGCTCGTGTAGAAGACAGGACTTATATAGCATCAAAAAATAAGGAAGACGCTGGACCTACAAACAACTGGGTTGATCCCGAAGAACTCAAGGCAACAATGAGAGGCTTATACAAGGGATGTATGAAGGGAAGAACAATGTATGTTATTCCTTTCTCAATGGGACCTATAGGTTCACCTATTTCTAAAATTGGTGTTGAACTTTCAGACAGCCCATATGTTGTTGTGAATATGCGTATCATGACTCGTATAGGGAAAGCAGTTCTTGATGTTCTTGGAGATGAAGACTTTGTAAAATGCGTACACTCAATAGGTGCTCCTTTAGCTGAAGGGCAAAAGGATTCATCATGGCCATGTGCTCCAATTGAACAGAAATACATAAGTCATTTCCCAGAAGAAAGAACAATCTGGTCATATGGTTCAGGTTACGGCGGAAATGCTTTATTGGGTAAAAAATGTTTTGCACTTCGTATTGCATCAGTTCAGGCTCGTGATGAAGGCTGGCTCGCTGAGCATATGCTTATCTTGCGCATAACTGATCCAAAAGGAAATAAAAAATATGTTGCAGGAGCTTTCCCAAGTGCTTGCGGAAAGACAAACCTGGCAATGCTCATACCAACTATTCCTGGTTGGAAAGTTGAAACTATCGGTGACGATATAGCATGGATGAAATTCGGTTCTGATGGTCGTTTGTATGCAATAAATCCTGAAGCAGGTTTCTTCGGTGTTGCTCCGGGAACTTCCATGGATTCAAATCCAAATGCAATGTATAGTATAGAAAAGAACACCATCTTTACGAATGTGGGATTAACTGATGATGGTGATGTTTGGTGGGAAGGTATAGGTTATGATGCACCTGGACACCTTATAGATTGGAAAGGAAATGACTGGACTCCAGATTCAAAAGAGGTAGCTGCACATGCTAATGCACGTTTTACAGCACCTGCAAGCCAGTGTCCTGTTATAGCTCCTGAGTGGGAAGATCCTGCAGGAGTGCCTATTTCAGCAATATTGGTAGGTGGACGTCGTCCAAGTACTATTCCATTGGTTCATGAAAGCTTTGACTGGAACCATGGTGTATTCATGGGTTCAATAATGGGTTCAGAAATAACTGCTGCAGCTATATCTGACAATATCGGCCAGGTTCGTCGTGACCCATTTGCGATGCTTCCATTCATGGGATACCATGTATGTGACTATTTACAACACTGGCTCAATATTGGAACAAAGTCATCTGCTGACAAACTTCCAAAATTGTTCTATGTTAACTGGTTCCGTAAGGATTCTGACGGAAAATGGTTGTGGCCTGGATTTGGTGAGAATAGCCGTGTGTTGAAGTGGGTTTGTGAGAGAGTATCAGGCGAAGGTAAAGCAGTTAAGACTGCTATCGGTTATATGCCTACAACTGATGCAATTGACACTGAAGGACTCAAGGTAAGTGAAGAAGATATGGCTGAACTTCTCAAGGTTAACAAGGATGAGTGGCTTAAAGAAGTGGCTTCCATTAAAGATCACTATGCTAAATACGGTGCGAAGTTGCCTAAGGAGTTAAGTGCACAGCTTGAAGCTTTAGAAAAAAGACTTCAGGAGTAATTTCAAACATAATTAAAGTCATTTAGATATAAAAGCGGTTAATAGGTTGTCAAAGGACGGCGTATTAATCGTTTTTATTTATGTCTTGTAAATTGCGGTGTATTTTACATGAAAAATTCTGAACTGTAATAGTATTTTGATATAATAGTAATAATAGCAATAATAGTAATTGATTAGGCATCTATTGTATGGGAGATGGAGATGAGAGCATTTATTGGGATTGATTTTGATAAGGACCAGAGAAATAAAATATATGAGCTTCAGCAAAGGCTAAGACAGTATGCAGTACGCGGTAGGTGGAAACATATCGATAACTTTCACCTGACGTTGAAGTTTTTAGATGATATAAGCTTAAGCCAGCAAGCACAAATAGATAGTGCTATGAATCAAATTTGTAATAACTTAAAGCCATTTAGACTTATCATAAAGGACATGGGGATTTTTAACGGAAGAGATTTAATCCGTGTTTTATGGCTGGGGCTCGGCGGAGATATTAAGGAACTGGGAGCCTTGCATATGGATATAGATAGAGCAATGGAAACTATAGGCTTTGTACCTGAAAAAAGAAGCTATAAACCTCATGTTACCATTGGTCAGGATATTGTTTTCGAATGTAGTTTTGAGGAGATACGCAAATCAATTGGGGAGCTTGATTTTAGTACTGTAGATGTGAGAAATCTACATTTGTTTAAGAGTGAGCAAATCGCCAATAAAAGAGTATATACAAAAGTAGCGGATTATAAGCTTGTATAAATAGATTTGATTGTTATATTTTATATAATTCTGGGTATTTAGTTAGGGGATCATTAAAGCAGTATTCATCAGGAGAGTGAGTTTATGGATATACATAATATTATAGTGGCATTTGGATTGACGCTATTTGCAGGATTATCAACAGGTATAGGAAGCGTGCTTGCATTTTTTACCAAAAAAACCAATACAAAATTCCTTTCCGTTGCTCTTGGTTTTTCAGCAGGAGTAATGATATACGTATCAATGATAGAAATATTTTTTAAGGCAAAAGTTTCTTTGGTGGAATCCTTGGGAGTGACTGCCGGATCTTGGGCTACAGTTGGTGCGTTTTTTGGAGGAATATTCCTAATAGCAGCCATTGACAAGTTTGTTCCTTCTGTAGAAAATCCTCATGAGACCAGGAGGGTAGAAGATATAAATAAAAGCAAATCAAGTGTGGATCGCGGAAAGCTTATGAGGATGGGAACGTTTACTGCCCTTGCAATAGCAATTCACAACTTTCCCGAAGGCCTTGCAACATTTACATCAGCTATCAAGGATCCTTCCCTTGGTATAGCAATTGCTGTTGCAATAGCAATCCATAATGTGCCTGAGGGAATTGCAGTAGCTATACCCATTTACTATGCCACAGATGACAAGAAAAAGGCATTTAAGCTTTCATTTCTTTCGGGGCTATCGGAGCCTGTAGGTGCAATTATAGGATATCTGATACTTTTCAAGTTTTTCAATGATGTGGTTTTTGGGGTGTTATTTGCTTCAGTGGCAGGTATAATGGTATTTATTTCATTGGATGAACTTTTGCCAACTGCAAGGGAATATGGGGAAGCCCATCTTTCCATATATGGTCTTGTAGCTGGTATGATGGTTATGGCTGTAAGTTTGCTCCTTTTTATATAAGGCTGATATGGTATTTATGCTTAATTTGAATCAATATACCAAAGAAATAAAATGCAATATGGACCACATAAACTTGCAAAAAAGGTAATAATCATCTGGCGTCATGCAGTATAATAAATAAAATATGCAAGAAAATGCGATAAAATATTCAAATAACCATTTGACATATCTCCAGTTCTAATGTATTATTGTATTAAGTCAAATTGCTATTATATCTAAAGAATTAGCTTTAGTATAATTGAGCTATAGCGAGGATGGTGCAATTGAAATTCGGTACACCTAAATTCACAAGGGGTCAAATTGAAGCACAGATAAGCGATGCAGTAAGTAAGTTTGAGAAGGAATATATGGGTCGCGGCCCTAAGGACATTAAGACTACAATTATTAAAAATCATATTCTGATATTTATTGATGGTTTTCTTAGTCAATCTGAGCAAAAGCTTGCTGAAAACAACCAGGGTATAAAGCTTATTAAGGATATGCGGACAGCTTTGTTTGAAAACGCAAGCAGTCATCTAAAAGATCTTATAAAGGATATTGTTAATTCAGAGATTGTCAGCATGCATTCCGATGTTAGTACAAAGACAGGCGAGAAGGTAATGGTACTTACCTTGGAAAATGAGTTCCCGGAAGTAAAATAAAATATACACTGGTTGACCAGACAAAGGGTACAGAGTACTTGTTGTAGTGTAGGCCAATATTTATTACCTGATGATTCAGGTTTTTAAGTATTGGCTTTTTTGATGTTTTAAAATTAACAATGAAATTTTGAGGAGGAGTTTTATATGAATAATAAATTTTTAGAGAGAATTGTTTTGCCATATGAATTGGAAAAAATAATCCAAAGTGGTGTCAATGCTATTATTCCTGAAAATAGAAGCCACTTGCTGGCTCTTGCCACAGGTGACGAGGGAAATATGACCTATGAGGTCTCATATGATGTTCCGGGACAGGGTAAAATAGTTGAAGCTACTGTTGTAAAATGCAAAAACGGTGCTGCTGTAAACTATATGGATATGTACATGAGAAGGAGAGATCCTGACTGTATGGTAGTTGCCGACAGCGGACAAACAGACAAACCCAGATACAGGGATATATTCGGTGAGGACTTTTTGCCACTTCGATGCTTGACATTTGACTGGCTTGGAGGCCAGGAGCTTATAATTATGCCTTTTATGGCAGGTGGTACTGAGTTCGGGTACCCGGCACTGTTGGTTGCACCGGCAAATGCAGGTTTCTTTGCTGCAGGACTGGCCGATCTGCAAGGCTTTATTCCAAGAGATCAAATACCTTATGGGTTTAAGCCGAAAGCAGTTATATATCTGGCTCCTCCTTACAGACATACTCACTTTGAGGGTAAGCAGGTAGTGGTCCATAACAGGCTTGACGATATGCACGAACTATTTTCATATAACTTGTATCCAGGGCCCAGTGCGAAAAAGGGTATATATGGCGTACTGCTCCATATTGGGGAGCTTGAAGGATGGGTCACTGTTCATGCATCTACTGTTAAAGTTATTACTCCTTATGAGAATATAATAACTATAATGCATGAAGGGGCAAGCGGCGGCGGTAAAAGCGAGATGCTCGAACAAATTCATAAAGAACTGGACGGGAGAATTATACTTGCACAAAACACCGTTACAAAGGAAAAAACATATCTGGAATTGAAAGAAACATGTCAGCTGCAGCCTGTTACCGATGATATGGCACTTTGTCATCCTGCAATACAGAATGACAGCAGGAAGCTTGTTGTCAAAGATGCAGAGACAGGATGGTTTCTTAGAATAAATCATATAAGTAAATATGGAACTGATCCTCACTATGAGAAATTGTGCATACATCCAAAAGAGCCCCTTATCTTTTTAAACCTGCAAGGCATGCCGGGATCTACATGCCTGATATGGGAGCATACAATGGATGAACCTGGAAAGCCATGTCCAAACCCAAGAGTAATCATGCCAAGACGATTTATACCCGATATCGTGGATGAATCGGTTGAAATTGATGTAAGAAGCTTTGGGGTAAGAACTCCTCCATGCACAAAAGAAAAGCCGTCTTATGGTATAATGGGAGTGTTTCATATCCTCCCACCAAGCCTTGCGTGGTTGTGGAGGTTGGTTGCTCCAAGGGGGCATGACAATCCAAGCATTACTGATTCAGAAGGTATGAGCAGTGAAGGTGTAGGATCGTACTGGCCATTTGCAACCGGAAAGATGGTTGATCAGGCAAATCTTTTGCTTGACCAGATTATATCAGCATCAGCGACAAGGTATATATTGATACCCAATCAGCATATAGGTGCTTATAAGGTGGGCTTTATGCCTCAATGGGTTGCAAGGGAATATCTTGCCAGACGAGGGACAGCAAAGTTCAGGGCTGATCAGCTAGTTGAATCAAGGTGCTCCCTTATGGGATATTCATTGGAGACACTGAAGGTGGATGGTACATTCCTGGCAAAAGGCTTCCTTCAGCCCAACCTTCAGCCTGAAGTAGGTAATAGCGGTTATGATGAAGGTGCTAAAATGCTCGCATCCTTCTTTAAAAAAGAACTGGAAAAGTTTTTAACTCCAGATCTCAATCCGCTTGGGAAGGATATCATCATGTGCTGCTTGAATGATGGTAAATTGGAAGAATATCTTGAACTTATTCCTATAAGGATGTAATATATATTAGCGGGACTTGCGACAGACAAATGTAAATAGATTTATAACTTTTATTGCAGATTGAAGAGTGTTAATAAGTGAAAGTAGAGAGGCGATAAAGTGCAACTTATTAAGGTGACAGAAGAAAAACAAATACCTTCTTTTTATTATAATACACCTATCTGGGAGTTGATATCATATCAAAACCTGGGTGCAGAATTTAAATCATACACCTCAGCTCAACTCCTTGTTGGGATGTGTATGGATAATAGAAAACAACTGCGTATACCGGAAAATTTTGCTTATATTATAAGAACAGGCGGTGCCAACTTAAGGTATTCGGAATTCAAAGTATCCTATGCTATTGCTATTGGTGGAGTCAAGCATATTGCGTTGATTGCTCATGACAATTGCGGGATGGTAAACCTGGTTTCAAAAAGGGAGCAGTTTATTGAAGGCTTGTGTCAAAATGCAAACTGGAGCAGGCAGAGGGCTGAAGAGCACTTTGTGAATTATGCTCCGTTATTTGAAATTGATAATGAGTTAGAATTTGTATTGAATGAATCCAAAAGATTGTCTCAAAAATACACTGGAATAAAAGTGGCACCGCTTATTTATTCTATTGAAGACAATATGCTAAATGTGATTTTAGAATGATTTGCTGACAATTTTATTGACATTTATGCAGTTATTATAATACAATGATATTGTTAAAAGGGAGTAGTTATAAAGTTCTAAGTCAACATCGTGGTGCTTATATTAGTTTGTTGGTATAGTCAATAATATTTGCATCTGGCTTATTTACCTGAATGGTTAACGAGACTTTTAACATAATCTGTATACAAGGTTATGTTATAAGTCTTTTTTAGTGTCTAAGAGATTATAAGGCTGGATAATAAGTCATTAATGGCTTATTATCCAGGTAGCTTTGAATCGGAGGGGTTAATGGGAATAGTATTGCAGTCTATTAGTTTTTTATCCAACCTGGATACACAGATAATTGATATGATTCACAAATTCGGATCATTGACTTATTTGTTTTTATTTTTAATTGTATTCTGCCAGACAGGGCTTTTTTTAGCACCTTTTCTTCCAGGGGAATCACTGCTTTTTGTAGTAGGTACACTTTCGGCATCGGGAACTATGAATATATGGGTGGTAACAATTTCACTTATGCTGGCAGCTATTTTTGGGGATACAGTAAATTATAACTTTGGAAAATATTTTGGACCCAAAATTTTTAAAAAGCAAAACGCCTGGTTGTTAAACAGAAAACACTTGGATGAGTCACATGCTTTTTATGAAAGGCACGGCGGAAAGACTGTAATAATAGCAAAGTTTCTGCCTTTAGTCAGAACTGTAGCACCTTTTGCAGCTGGTATGGGAAACATGCCTTATAAAAAGTATCTTTCCTACAACATTATTGGCAGTATTGCCTGGGTAGCCATAAATGTGTTTATGGGTTACTTTTTCGGCAAAATCCCAATGGTAAAGAGAAATTTTTTTCTGGTCATAATAGCGGTAATAGGAATAAGCATTATACCAGGTATTGTAACATGGCTTGTAAGGATGTTGAGGAATAAAAGAGCTGCTGCACAAAAATGAGTATAGGCTCGATATAATTTTTACGACAATATGAAGAGTATTTAATAATTTATGATTTCATATAGATAATATGTAAGGAGAGGGTTTTTGATGTCTACAAAAAAAGCGTTGTTTTGGGTTTTGTTCTGGGTAGGTTTGGCTTTGTCGTTTAATGTTGGGATATACTTTTATTCCGGTTCACAAAAGGCCATGGAGTTTTTTGGAGGATATATAATTGAACAGAGCTTATCATTGGATAACCTGTTTTTATTCCTCATTATATTTTCCAGCTTTGGCATTGGGCCGGAATACCAAAGAAGGGTTTTAAATTATGGCATTGCAGGTGCAATTATTCTGAGATTGATATTTGTAGTGCTTGGTGTTGCAGTAGTAAATAAGTTCAATTGGATATTGTATATATTTGGTCTTATTCTTTTGTTTACAGGTTTAAAAATACTTCTAAAGAAAGAAAAAGAAAAGGATCACAAGAACTCTAAGCTTCTAAAATTTATGGGCAAGTTTGTTCCATTTACCGACAAACTTGAAGGGGATAGATTTTTTGTCAGAAAAAATAAAGTGCTTTATGCAACCCCGCTGTTTGCCATCCTTGTGTTGGTGGAAGGGTCGGATATAATATTTGCTATAGACTCGATTCCAGCGATCTTTTCTATCACTCGGGATACATTTATAGTCTACACTTCTAACATTTTTGCAATAATGGGACTAAGAAGCCTCTACTTCCTCCTGGAAAAGGTAAGTGGTGCATTCAAATATGTAAAGCATGGGGTTGCGGTAATCCTTATTTTTACAGGTGTGAAGTTAGCTATATTGTTCTTTGGTATACATATCCCAATATTGCTATCTATAGGCATTATTGCATTAATATTAGCTTTAAGTATAATATTTTCTGCGATTTCCAACAGAATGGGCAAAGCAATTGTACAAAGTGAACTATAAGTTATATATAATGAAGAAATAGAAGAACCAGCTTTTCGCTGGTTCTTCTATTTCTCACAATAACCATTAAGGATGCAAAATCGGTTGCAGCTTATTTATTGAATAGGGGCCTGAAAGTTCATTTCCTGCTGCCTTATTATCTTCTGCTTTCCTCTTTCTACGTGTTCTGCCTCTCGTGGGCTTATCATATAGAGAAGCTGTTGTAGTTCTCCTACATGCCTTCTTTCCTCATCGGCAATATGATAAAGGTTCTTTTTTATTCTTTCATCATTGGTAGCCATTGCATGAGCCTCATACCCGACTATTGCTTCAAGCTCTCCTGCAATATCAAAACGCAGAGCTTGGGCTAATTCCTCGTTTGACATTAACTTTGGGGGATTACCTACAAACGGGTTTGCGAACTGTGCCATTAAAACACATCCTTTCTAAAAATTTTATTCTCAAATAAAACTTTTATTTAATTAGAAATTTGCATTAAAAGCACTTCGGTGTTCTTCCTCTTGCTTGCCAATAGGCGGCTCCGGATACCTATCTATATCAGGGTTATCGATCAAGTCATCATAAATTCTTCCGATTGCTGCATATTGATCTGAGAACCTTCTGCTGCTGTCGTCAAGGAGAAAATCCTCGATTTCGGCAATGCTTCTTATTGTTATAGGGTAGTCCGTATCCTCAAGCATCCCATTAATCAGGTCGTAAGCTTCCCTTCGGTTCATTGCAATACCTCCCTAACGCGTAAACACGTTTCCTGCAGGATTAATGCTCTGCATAATCCTGTTAAACTCATCGTCCAATTGCGTAATAGGTTTTTTATTCTTAATATTATCAGCCAAATTTCCTATTCTTGTAGATATATCTTTAGAGTCTGTAATGACAACATTTGTTATAGTGCCATCCATTTGCTTTACCCTATCGGAGATCAATTTTTTTGTTGCTCCGATATCGCTATTGTTATTAGCTGCGTCATACCCAACAAGGGCTGTATTACCGCTTACGGCTGCTTTTACATTATCAATTCCATTAATTTTGTCTAACTGAGTACATATATTATCTGCTTTTTTACTGTTAAAGCCTGTATGTTGAGCAGTGGTGTTAAGCCTTGCTGTATCAGTACCAAAATTATTGTTATGGGCATTGTTGTTATTATTGTTAATATTGTTTCTGTCAAAAGTTATGCCTTTTCTTATGTTATTAATGTTATCAGTGTTGTTATTGTTGCTAGCGTTATTATTAGTGCTATTATTAGTATTAGTGTTGTTGTTTATGTCTTTTGCACCCATCTTCATTATATCCGGTGAGGTTTTATTAAGTCCCCTATCAGCGTTGGTGCCGGCCATATTTCTTGCATTTGGGCCTGCTATAGGGCTTGGGCCATTCATGCTTGTTCCTGAAAGGTTCCTTCCCTGTTGAGTTGTATAGTTGCGGTTTGTGCCATTGTTGCCTCTTCTAAGGATATTACCTCCTGCTAATAGGACAGTTAATAGTCCTACTCCTAACAATACAGATAAAATTACTGGAAATCTTCTTTTCATAATCATCCACCTCCAGCATTATTTTTATCGAAATAAACTTTTTTATTTAAGCCAGTTTCTGATAAAGTCTATAACGCAATAGAAATACGGAGATGGTAAATATATCAGGTTATTTTATATAAATTTCAACTGAGATTTTGTCATATGGTTCTTTCTCTCGTGTTTTAGCCGAGGAAAAAATATGCAAATCAAAGAGCAGATTTTTACACTGACCTATATTTTCATCATCCTGGGGCATTATTTCGCATCCTATTACATTATTTAGATAAAATGGCATTATCCTTCCGCGTCTATCAAGAACGTTGAATTCTATCTTATCTATTTTTGAGTCACCGGGATTTGTCCAATATGGCTTAAATCCTACTCCTATTGCTCTTCCATCAACACCAAATGTATGGCTTTTTATTTGGCAGCCTTGCTTGATCATTTTCAATAATAATGATTTAAAATTTTCAATTTCCATATAATTCATAGTTCACTCACCCTGTTATATAAAATTTATTATATGTGCTATAAGTTATTTTATGTAAATAAAAATTATTGTCAATATTAATTATATGTTGGTTAACTTATTATGTTGCATAAATAGAACTAACCATAGCTCGCTTTACAATTGGGCGTCTCATAGTAGCAAGTTGCTAAAATTTTCTATATCATGATACAAGAATACTGTTGTAGATTAATTGTAGGGGGTTATAGGATATGCGGATTTTTATTAGAAATCGACTAAGGCAGCAGAAGATAAAAGCAGGGAACATCGTACAGGTGCAGGAACTAAAAGCTGATGAAAATAACAGACAGGCAGTCGAAATTAATACAGCTGGTAGAATCCCGAAAAATAGTTTTGCAGCACATATGGATAAATATATAGGAGAGACTATAACGGTTTTTGTAAAAGGGGGCGGAACTTCCGGGTTTGGTTTTACCGGAGTATTGATGTTTGTGAACTGCTCTTATATTAAATTGATTACAAGGCCATTACATAACTGTGAATACATGACGCTGGGTTGTATAGCATGTATGCCGATAGATAAAATAGCAGCAATTGTACATAACATTAGATAGAACTTGATTTAAAGATTGTAACAAAACAAAAAAAGTTAACATAATATATAAAAAGTGCATTTAATAAAAATTGTAAGTTTAAGGGGGATAAATATGGCTAAAGGAATTGGCGGTTTTGGTACAGGAGAAACTGGAATTGCGGGACTTATAGCAAATTATATCGGTGAAACTGTAACCATTTTTACATCTAGTGGCGGGCAATCAGGAGCAGGTTTTACCGGTGTGGTTTTATCTGTAAATGAAGTTTTTGTACGCCTTATTACAAGAATAGGACCACCTCCGGCATGCTCACTTGGAAATGCATGCAACGGATTTAATGTAGGTGGTGCCGGATACAACGGTCACTGGGATAATAACAAAGGCGGACTTGGCAATGGTTATGGAAATGGGCATGGTGCTGGTTATGGTAACAGTTTTGATGGATGGGGAGATGGCCCAGTACTTCCTGCAAGTGAAGTAGGTGCTATGACAGCAGGAGGTTGGAATGGATACCCTGTAGCAACAGTGGGCTCTGTAACTGATATACCTATTGATGCAATAGTTTCCTTCGTTCATAATGCTGTTTAGCAGCAGGTAACAAAAGTAGCATGGTTAACATAAAATATTATTATGATAAAATATTATGAGAGGGAAGGAATGAATAATATGGCGGATGGATTTGTTGGAGGCTTTTCAGGTGGAGGTTTTGCAGGACTTCTAGCAAATTATATCGGTGAGACTGTAACAATTTTTACAGCAAGCGGCGGACAATCAGGAACAGGGTTTACTGGTGTTGTATTATCGGTTAATGAATGCTTTGTAAGACTTATAACAAGAATAGGACCTCCTCCAGGATGTTCACTAGGTAATGCCTGCTCAGGGTTTAACGTAGGTAATGACTATGGTGCTGGTCAATGTGGAGAAAACATGGGTCTTGCAAATATGGGTTCAGCAGGTGCAGGATATGGCCATGGGCCTGTGCTCCCTGCAAATGTAAATGGTGCAGCCACAGCTGGAGGCTGGAATGGTTATCCTGTGGCAACTGTAGGTTCAGTAACCGATATACCTATTTCAGCTATCGTATCCTTTGTTCACAATGCGGTATAATTTAAGGTCAAGAAAGCTATATATAGTACAATAGTAAATAGTCGGCAGGTCATCTGTCGGCTATTTACTATTGTCTAGGTTTTTGATGATGAATATTGTTTTTTATGGATACAACAGTTTTGAATTTGATATTATAAAAAATTGTGGTAGAATTATATAAATCAGATTTTATAAAAATTATTCATTGTTATAAGGGAGGCTAATTATGAAGAGTTTAAAGGGGACAAAAACTGCGGAAAATTTATTAAAAGCTTTTGCTGGTGAATCGCAGGCACGTACAAGATATACGTTTTATGCTTCGGTTGCAGATAAAGAAGGCTACAAGCAGATAAAGAATATTTTTATTGAAACTGCAGACAACGAAAAGGAACATGCAAAAAGGTTCTATAAGTTCCTACTTGAGGGGTTGCAGGGTGAACTGCCGGCTATGATTGAAATCAATGCATCATATCCTGTTGCACAGGGTACTACCATAGAAAATTTAAAAGCAGCAGCAGAGGGAGAAAACGAAGAGTGGTCAGACCTATACCCGGCTTTTGCAAAGGTCGCCCAAGAGGAAGGATTCCCAGAGGTTGCAGCAGCGTTTAAGCTTATTGCATCTGTTGAAAAACACCATGAAGCAAGATACAAAAAGCTGGCAGAGAATATAGCCAATGGTGCAGTATTTAAAAAAGATGAGAAGATCCTATGGAAGTGTGGCAATTGCGGATATATTCATGAAGGCACAGAAGCACCTGAAAAATGTCCTGCATGCGTTCATCCTAAATCATATTTTGAAGCGTTTGTAGAAAGCTATTAATTTTTAAATTGAACTATAAAGTTAAATAACTTGGAAATACTATGGTTAGTGCTGTAGACGGCATAGATAAATTGCCTTATGCAGCACTGTTTGTTTATGCAATAATATAAGCTTGTATATAAAATTATGTTATTTTTATTGGCGTATAGGAGGAGATAGTTATTGAATATTTACTTTTGATTGTTTTGGGTTTTAGTGTAGGGGCTATTGGAACAGTAGTTGGAGTCGGCGGAGGGTTTATACTTCTTCCGGTTTTACTTACTGTTTATCCCCAAATGCACCATGAAGTTATCACGTCAATAACATTATTAATTGGACTTATCAATGCTTCTACAGGTGTTTTGGCACACAGGCGTACAAGGAGATTGGATTTGAGATCAGGTTTGATTTTTGCGGCTGCTACAGTACCGGCCTCGGTTTTAGGGACATATTTGACCCAATATTTACCGGTTTATTTATTTCAGATAACTTTAGGTTCTATTATGATTATGGTTTCCATACTTATGTTTGTAAAAAATCAGGCAAAGAAAGAAAAAGTAGTTCAAAATTCTAACTCTTCATTTATTATGCAAAGAAGCTATAAAAAAGAGGATGGAACAGTTGAAACATGGTCCTATGATGTAAGGATTGGGGTGGTATGCAGTGCGATAGCAGGCTTTATTTCCAGTATTGTAGGCCTGGCAGGCGGGGTATTCCATATACCTATGATGATACGGATTCTTGGTTTTCCTGTGTTAATCGCCACAGCAACATCCCAGTTTATCGTAATATTCAGCTGCCTTTCAGGGACCATAACAAATATGTTTTCCGGTGTTATCCTCGGAGGAGCTGTAACTGCAATTGTAATAAGTCTTGGGGTAGTTCCGGGGGCATTTTTCGGGGTACATATTTCTAAAAGACTTAAAAGTGCTTGGGTTGTAAGAATATTTGCAATTTTATTGATGGTTGCAGCCTTGAAGATTATTATTTCCGGAATTGCAGAGCTGATGTGATTGACTTTTCTTTTAAACAGCTAATTGGGAACATTGGTGTTTTGCTAAATATATGGGCTAAGTAATGTTTATAAACAAATTTGACTTTATATGATATAATTATGTCAATACATAAGTGATTTTTTATGCTAAGGAGATAAACTTATGAGCCAATCACTTCAGCCTGGAGGAAATATCACTCTGGGTGCTTTGAAAGGGACTGTAATAATAACACATAAACTGTCACAAGAAGTAGATACTTCTTTGACAGCTTTTTTACTTGCTGATAATTATAAGGTAAGAGGAGACGGTGATATTGTCTTTTATAATCAACCGCAGGGACCTGGAGGTATGGCGGTTTACTATCCTCCAAAGGATGAAGCGGGGGAGAGAGCCCATAAAATCAGCTTTGATATCTCAAAGGCAGAAGCAGGAATTACCAGGATTGCAGTTACATTAACTGAAGATAAGGGTAATGGATTTGCAAAAGTTCAAAACCTTAAAGCAAGTGTACAGGTGGGAAATGATGTTATAGAGCTGATGCCTATAACATTTAAAGAGGAAAAAGGGATTGTTGTGCTGGAGTTATATATAAGGAATGGCCAGCCGAAAGTAAAGTCTGTATGGCAGGGGTTTTCATCGGGATTGGATGGTTTGTGCAAGCATTTTGGTGTAGAAGTGGCAAAGGATGACTCTCAGGCCGCTAAACATCAGAAAGTTAAACCCCAGGAAGTTGAAGTTCAGCAAGTAAAAGTATCGGAATTAAAAGCACCGGATGTAAAAGTGCAGGATGCACAAGTTCCGAATGTAATAGAAGAAGAAAAACCAACGGTTAATCTACAGAAGGTTACGGGAAAAGTTAACTTAAGCAAGGGACAAAATCCTGTTATTATTGACAAAACTGCAGAAATAACTTCCTATGTAACTTGGGATTCCGGAACGGATTATGATATATATGCGTTGGTGCTAACTAAAGAAGGAAAGCAGATTGACGTAGCCATGTTTGGTGCTGAAGGCGTGCTGCCTTTACAAAACTTTGGCAACGGCACTGTAGAGCATATGGGAGACGTAGGACGATCAGATAATGACAGGGGGTTCTTGTTCTTCCGCTCATCTAAAAAAGGCAAGGCTGACACTAAGACAGAAATTATTAAAATAAGGCCAAATGACAATGTGCTTGCGGTTGTTCCTGTTGTTTACTCAGCCCAGAGCAACGGCACAGGTTCCTTTTATCGTTATCGTGCATCAATGACTATAGATAATAACGAGGGAACTACAGTTTCTATATCGTCTGAAAATGCTAATGATGATGACTTAATTTATACATGTATTCCGGGGATAATCCTGAATACACCTGAAGGAATTGTAATAGATCCTGTTGAAATGTATAGCAGGCCAGGCTCAGAGAAAAGGCCAAAACTCAAATTGGGAACAGATGGCAAAGTTAAGGTTTTTATGGATGCTGGCCCTGAAAATGACTTTAAGTAATATAAGGATGATAATATAATTAGTATGATAGGTATTAAAAGTATTACCAGAGCCATATTGATGGTATGCGGATGTGTTGCCCTGTTTTTGGGGATAGCAGGATTATTTTTACCCTTACTTCCAACGACACCCTTTATATTGTTGGCTGCAGCTTGTTTTTCCAGAAGCTCGGACAAGTTCTATAACAGGCTTCTGAGTAATAAGTGGGTGGGAAATTACATAAAGAATTACAGGGATGGAAAGGGTATCCCCAAAAGAGCCAAGGTATTGTCTTTGCTGACTTTGTGGATAACAATGGGCTTTACGGCTCTAGTTATTATAAAAATAATATGGTTAAAAATTTTGATGGTAATAATTGCATTGGCTGTTTCAACTCATATTCTTTCAATAAAAACTCTTAATAGAAAATAGGATTTAGATTTAATAGGGCTGTCTTTTATGGATAGCTTTTTTAATGTCTTTTTCGCAACATAACTAAGTATAGAAAATTTGTGTATACAAAAAATATATACGATAACAAAAATAATAAGAGGAGATAAACAAGTGGCAAAAAAAGCTATGATAATAAAACAGCGTAGAGTGCCCAAATACAGAGTCAGAAAGTATAACAGGTGTAAGCTATGCGGAAGGCCTCATGCATACATGAGAAAATTTGGGATTTGCAGACTATGCTTTAGAACCTTGGCCTATAAAGGGCAAATTCCTGGCATAAGAAAGGCCAGCTGGTAACCATAATATAGGATTAAATATAAAACCTGAGCAAACGTATATTATCTGTTTTTTTATGGATAATAAGTAATGATTGTGAGTTAATCGGAGGTGATTTTTTTGGCTAAAGGAAAAACTATAGCACCACATGAGGCATTTGAACTACATGAGATTCTGACATTCAAAAACGTATGTGCAACAAAATCTGCAACAATGGCCGGGCTTGCTAAGGATCAGGAGTTGAAGAGCCTTTTGGATCAGGATTTTGCTATCTCTCAGGGACATATAAAGGAGCTGCAGAGCCTGATGCAGGGATCAACCTGGGCAACAGGTAATACAACAGGTACAACAAGTCATTAGGATTTAACGGACAAAACAAAAGCTGGAGAAAGCAGGTGAACTATGACAAACATGATTCAGAACTTGGCAGGTATGGGAAATATGACAGAACAGGTGATTGCGACTGATTTTCTACTTGCTTCAAAAAATGCTATAAAGGGATATGCAGCAGCATTGGCTGAAACTGCAACACCTGAAGTAAGGGATACTTTACGCAGACAGTTGGATGTTGCTATTGGTACTCATGAAAGAATCACAAATTATATGATGAATAAGGGATATTACCATGCGTATAATCCTCAGGAACAGATAAAGGTTGACATGAAAGCTGCCGATACGGTTGTAAACATGCAGCAAGGTCAATAACGCTACAAATCGAGGCATCGGTAAAGTTTTATTTGGCGGTAAGTCGATTTTACCGATGCCTTATAATAAGCTAATTGCTCTCTTGGTATAATTTTCTCAATCCTTCGCTGATATGGCCTTTCCAGTTTCCCCAACTATGGCTTTCTGCATATTTAGTATAATCCACTGTATAACTTTTTGCCTTAAGTATATTTACCATAGCATCGTTCATTTCCTCTGTATCCTGTATTGTCCCGGTTTGAAGAATAAACTTTATTTGTGGTGTAACCGCTTCACTAACAAGGTCAAAAATTAACCAATCTTTTGGCCAGAATGAGCCTGACTGTGACAATACCCTTTTGAAATATCCTGGAGTACAAGCAGCAAGGTAGATAGATGTTAATCCACCCCATGAAACACCTATAACTGCTCTGTCCAAGTACCCTGAATTATTGGTGTATTGAGTCTCAACCTCGGGAATCAACTCTTTAATAACATAATTGTAGTAGGGTTCATAAACAGTATATTCCTTTGTCCTGTCATGGGGATCTAAAAGTACACATACTAGATTTGGGATTTCTCCCATATGGATCATATAATCAAGAACCAGGTTCATATTGCTGAAATTTAAGTAATCGGAGCCATCAAGTGCATAAAGCATACAATTTACTTTCGCCTTCTCATATCCGAAGGGAAGATATATGTGGTATTTCATTTCAATGCTGAGAGAGATGCTATTATACTTAAGATCCTTTATAACTCTGCCTCGGGGAACATTTTTTGATAGTATTTGTTCATAATCACTTTTGTATTTGGGCATAATGAGCGTGGAATTATCGCCTGCACCGCCAGCCGTAATGTTTTGATTTAACGGATCTGTAATCCAGCTCCCATCAACCACATATTTATAATCAAATCGTGCATTTTCGGGAAATTGCTTTGTTATATACCAAAGGTCCATATGCGGATGCTTTTTCATCTTATCCTGTAGTTCCCAATTGTTATAATCTCCAACAAGGTAAATGTCCCTGGCAGTGCCTTTATAAGTAAAAGTAACCGTTTCCCCGTCTATCAAAGGTGACTTGTCGGTATTTAATTTTTCTATATCAGTTTTCAAATTCATTCAAACACTCCTATACTAAGCTATGCTATTCTATATTTTTTCGTATTTCAGGAGAAATACCCATGAAGGTTTTCCCGTAGTTGAATAATTTTTTCTTTATGGACATCTTCAAGTCTCTCTACGAATGCTTTTAACCTTGTCTGCCATTCCTTTTCACTTTCAGACATGTGTAAATCATAATCCTCGGGATTTGAGGAAATGTCTTTATAAAATTTGTCGGACGGAATCTCACTTAAAAGCATTGCCAGTTCAAGGTCATTGAAGGAGGAGAATACCTCATCATATTCATCACCAAATATGCAGTCTGCTCCAAGCACATCTACCAAATCCCTGAAGCTGCGGACCTCTTTCCATATAATTTCCAACTTGTGTGAAACTTTACTGCAATCACGTATATTCTCTGTTACCTTCCTGAATAACTCATCATCCATACTAACTCCATCCTCAAAACGATAATCTGCTTCATCAATTTTTTCTTTTAGCTCAATAAAAAAAGTTGATAACTTGTTTAACTCCAGTAATCCCTTTATTCTGATTGATAAATATTTAACAGCTTGGGGAATGTATTTTAATAGAAATTCATTTGAAATTTCCAGCTCATAAATAATTTTATCCGATGCTTGAATTATTGCCAGTTCATAATCATCTGGGGCCATACTGCTCAAGTAGGTCTGCAGGTATATGCAGTCATCCTTATCTGTTTTCAGATCTTTTGGGCTTCTTTTGAGAAGTGCAGAGCCTAATGAGTTTGCAAGTATAAGTTCAAAAATATTAACCAGCAGTTGTTTGTTATCATTGCTGTAGCCGTTTAGCAAATATCCTATACTTTCATCTGGAAACCTTCTGCAAAACTCATTTTCATAATACAGCTTTTTAAGATATGTGACGATATATTCAACACCGCATGTATCCATATTGTCTATACACAGAGGGTAATCTATGGACACCTTGGAATCATGTGCGGCAAACATGGGATTATAATCCTTAAAGAAGCCTGAAAGAGCTTCGATGGTGTCATTATAAGCATAATTATCGGTAGAGATTTTATTTTTTCCGACTAATTCGTATAGTTTTTTTGCTTGTTCAAATGCAGTTTTTATAAGCTCTTTTCCTTTTGCATAAATCTCCATGATCTTCATGGACTTAAGTGATGCCAAACATTCATCAGTATTGGGTAAGCTTTTAAGATAAAAATCAAGAGTGTATATAATAGACATCATGATCTCCTGGGCTGTTTCAACCTTCAATGAGCTGCTGTCGCCCTGAGTATATGAACTGGTTTCCATAGCAAGCATTTGAGCCAGCTGTATTCTGAGACCTTCAATTTCTTCTGTGGATAGCAGTTTAAGCCTCATAGCTTCATTTAACAAAGACTGCAGATAGTTAGCCTTATCTAAATTTTCTTCACTTATAGGATACTGTTTTTCAATACCTTTACTCATTCGTAATCCTCCCCGAAGTAGTACTCTTCCGCACCATCATCTACATCCAGGTTATCATAGTCGTCCTCACCATACCGAATACTCCGTGCTATTTTATCCAAGTCCCTGTTTTGTAAAAGCTCTAGGGAACCATGACACCTGTTGTTAAAGTTGTCCTTCATCAAGTTTATCAGTTCATCATCACTTAATTGATCCAGGGTTTCATTTTTAAAGTAGTAGAAGGTTTCAATAAGCTCGTTTAGAATATTTGAATAGTCTTTTTGTGAAATATAAGGCGAATCGCAGAAGGCATCAATCAGCTTATTTATTATGCCTCCCCCCAATTCAATCCTTCCATAGCTTTTTAGGGTTTGGCTTCTTGTCTCGACAAGCTCTTTTGCTTCAGTAAGTGATAAAACAAGTCCATAACGGGATGTGATCTCATTACACTTTATTATTTCATCTACAGCTGCTAGATGCATATCCGAAATTGGTGAGAGAAGAAAATTTTTATCCATGATATACCTCCTTAAAATATTTCCCAAAACTATTGACAACAGTATTTGTTTGTGATATAGTTAATATGTGGAGTTACGCAAATTTTTCATAATACATAGACCTATCTATAATACCATTGAAAAGGGAAAAATTCAATGGTTTTTTAATGTCTAAAACATAATTTTGTTGGGTAAATTAAGGTATAACCTTTAGGAGGAGTTGATAATATGCTGGAGGAAACAATGCTTGAAAAAAAGGTGTGGGCTGTTGTCGGTGCCAACCGAAGACAGGAGAAGTATGGAAATATGATTTACTGCAAGCTAAAGAATAAAGGATACGAGGTTTATGCGGTAAACCCGGTATACGATGAAGTAGAAGGGGACAAATGCTACAAGGATCTTTCATCCCTGCCTAAGGTTCCTGAGGTAATCAATATGGTTGTCTCTCCTAAAAGAGGAAAGGTGTTTTTAGAAGAAGCGGCAAGGCTGGGAATAAGCTATATTTGGCTTCAACCGGGGACATATGATGATGAGATTATGAAGCAGATTGATGATCTAGGGCTAAAGTCGGTTCAGGCATGTGTACTTGTAGCCACAATATGATGTGATGAATTGCATAAAAATTATAGCAGTTACTGTAAATAATTATTGGTTGACTAATTTTTTATAGGAAAGTAAAATGGTTATATGCGGTAAATAAAAATTGCAGCTATAAGGATTCAACATTAAGAAAGGGTAAGGTATCTACTGATGAGAATTGGCTAATACGGCAAAATCAATTTTATAATTGGTAAAATCATTTTGTGATGCTACAGCAAATAAGTTTTAGAATCGCATTGTGGTTTGGTGTGCTGGATTAGCTTGTAAATAAAGTATAAGCAGTTATTGTCTGATATTAAAGGCGATTAATCTTTAATAGTTAGTATATGATAAATTGTGTTTATTGAGGATTTGTATCCTTTACAAGTCAGCACTTTCCGGCACATTCAAGTAAAATGTGAGAGGAGAGTTTTTTTATGCTTATTTTAGAGGCAGGAAATATAAAAAAATATTATAAAGACAGGCTTATAGTAGGTTTTGACAATCTAAAAGTATATAAAGGTGACAAGATTGGAATTGTAGGGCAAAACGGTTCAGGAAAAACAACACTCTTAAACATACTATCAAAAATTATCGATCCGGACGAGGGTTTTGTAAAGCAATATAGTGACATTTCATATATAAAGCAGTTTTCCGATGAAAAGATGGAAGCTGACCCAAAAGCCTTGAAGGAATTTAAATTACACAATTTACCTCAACATGACAGGCTAAGCGGAGGCGAAAGGACAAGGATTAAGATCGCCAATGCTATAAGCAAAGACAATCTAATACTTTTTGCAGATGAGCCTACGGCAAATCTGGATTATAAAGGTGTAGGGCTTTTGAAAGAAAAGCTTTTAGAGGCTGAATCCTTATTGCTTATAAGCCATGACAGAGACCTTTTAGACAGTGTTTGCAATAAAATCCTTGAGGTGAAAGATGGAGAGATAGCTGTATTTAGCGGGAATTATTCCTGCTATAAAGAGCAGCTTGATACTGATTTCAGGCATAAGGAACAGGAATACGAAAAGTATGTATCACAAAAGGCTAAGCTTACTGAAGCAATAAATGATAGATACAGCAAATCAAAAGCTATGAAAAAGACGCCAAAAAGGATGGGTAATTCTGAGGCGAGGCTTCATAAAAGGGAGACCACCCAGATTCAGAAAAAGCTTTACAATGCAGCAAACAGTATGAAAACCAGACTTGATAAGCTTGAGGTAAAGGAAAAGCCGAATGAATTGCCTACAATTAAATTGGATTTTTCTCTGACAAATCCCCCGGAAAACAGAATTGTCATATCGGCTAAAGATTTGTCCTGCAGCTTCGGAGACAAAAAGCTGTTTGACGGTGTAAAGTTCGACATATATAACGGCTCCAAAACTGCACTATGGGGAGAAAACGGGACTGGAAAGACCACGCTTCTAAACCTCATATATGAAAAAGCAGATAAAAACCTGTATATAGTTCCTAAGGCCAGAATAGGATATTTTTGTCAGGGATTTGAGAACCTTGACAATAGCAAAACGGTTCTTGAGAATGTTATGGATGGCAGTGTACAGAGCCAGGCAGCGGCAAGGACTGTATTAGCCAGGCTTCTTATTGGAGGCGAGGATGTTTTTAAAAAGGTGGGGGTTCTTAGCGGCGGTGAAAGGGTTAAGGTTTCCTTTGCCAAGCTGTTTGTTTCAGATGCAAATGTGCTGCTATTGGATGAGCCTACTAACTTCCTTGACATGTTGTCAATAGAAGCTTTGGAGAACGTGCTTTGTGATTATGAAGGGACTGTTATTTTTGTTTCTCATGACAGGGAATTTGTAAGCAAGGTGGCAAACAGGGTTATAGCATTTGGTAGCAGAACTGTAAGGGAGATTGAAGATAACCTTGAGGATTTTATTTATGGAAGGCAAAAAGCAGTGCCAAAAGAGACAAATAAAATGGACCGCATTGTGATTGAACTAAAGATTACTGAGATATTGTCAAAGCTTTCAATGCCGGGAGCGGATAGAGCGGCCTTGGAGGCTGAATATCAGCGGTTGATTAAATTATAAAGCGTATTATCTATAATGGAGCTTTAATAATAAAAAGTATAGGTATGAAGGCTTAGATCAGACTTCATACCTATACTTTGCCATTTTATGCCTTTATTGATTTCCTTGCTTGTATTTTGCTTCGGAGGAATGTCATAATGCCTGGAAGCAGTGAGATGAATATGATTGCAAATATTACCAGGGTAAAATTGCTTTTTACTACAGGCATATTACCAAACAGATATCCTCCTGCTATAAAAAGTAAAACCCAAACGATTCCTCCAATTATGTTGTAGCTGATAAACTTCAAATAGGTCATGTTTCCCATTCCTGCAACAAATGGTGCAAAGGTTCGTATTATTGGAATGAATCTGGAAATAATAATTGTTTTTCCTCCATGTCGCTCATAAAAATTATGAGTTTTTTCAAGGTAAGCTTTTTTAAAGAATCTACTGTCCTTTAACCTATAGGCTTTATGGCCTATAAATTTACCGATATGGTAGTTCACGGTATCTCCAAGTATAGCAGCCGCAATCAAAAGAATTGTTACAAGCTTTACATCCAAAGCACCTGAGGCACCTAGTGCTCCTATAACAAACAAAAGCGAATCTCCTGGGAGAAAGGGGGTGACAACCAGGCCGGTTTCACAAAATACAATAAGAAAAAGTATTAGGTATGTCAATGTTCCATAGGTTTGTACTATTTGAGCCAAGTGCGTATCAATATGCAATATAAAATCTATTAGTCCGGTAATTATTTCCATGGGTTCTCCTTAATTTTGGACTATTCCGTCCTTTATTTTTATTATTCTTTCGCCGCAGCTTGATATGTCAGGATTATGTGTGACCATAACAATAGTTTTTCCCTTTTTATGCAAATCAAAGATTATATCCATAACTTCCTTTTCTGAGGTTGAGTCCAGGTTTCCAGTAGGCTCATCCATTAAAAGGATATCCGGATTGTTGGCCAAAGCTCTGGCAATTGCTACTCTTTGCATTTGACCACCGCTTAATTCGTTGGCACGGCTGTTTATCTTTTCTTCAAGCCCGACAGCCTTTAATAGTGCGATAGCCCGACTGAATTGCTGTTCCTTGGGAATTTTGGCAAACATCATTGGCGTCTGCACGTTCTCTAATACGGTTAAACTATTTAGGAGGTTGAAAAACTGGAACACAAACCCTAGCTTTTTTGCTCTGAATTTGGCCAGATCTCTGTCGGAAAGCTTATTGATTTCTTCACCCGATACTTTTATGGATCCCTGATTTGGCCTGTCCAGGCCTCCTATCAAATGGAGTAATGTACTTTTGCCATGTCCGGATGGGCCTATGATGCAGTTGAATTTACCTGCTTCTATAACCAAATCAATACCTCTTAGGGCATGTGTAGGGACTTTTCCTCTGCTATAAGTTTTATGCAAACCGCTTATTTCAATTATATTACTCATAACTTATCGCCTCCACAGGAGTTAGTTTGGCAGCTCTTAATGCAGGATATATGCCTGATAGAATTGCGACAATGATAGAACCAACCAGAATCAACATCATATCAGATGTAGCTATTATACCCGACACTTCAGTTGAACGTATAAACGCTGTAAATTCATTTTGTGCTATAAGCGGAGTGATAAAAAACGCTGTTAAAGTTCCTATAAGCAAACCGAGGACTCCGCCGATAAGGCCGTATAAACCTGATTCGACCACAAAAATATTGAATATTTGGATATTGGAGCTTCCCATAGACTTTAATATTCCAATCTCCTTTTTTCTTTCGTATATAGCGGTTAGCATGGTATTTATAATTCCAAAGCTTGCGGCTAAAACAGCTATAACTGCAATGATGTTGAGTGTTGTGCTTACTGAGCTTACCACGCTTAATACTGAGCTTAACAGTTGGCGGTCTGAAAGGACTGCCACATTAGCAGAGTCAGTGATCAGATTTGAATAGTAATCAACCTTATTAATATCATCAACTTTTATACCGATAAATGATATCCTGCCTTTTGTTTCATAAGCTTCACGTGCAGTATCCAAATCTATGAACAGAACACCGTCGTCTCCGGTTCCTGTTGCCTCTAGTATTCCTGTTACCTTAAACTCTTTTCCTCGCAGTGTAATTACTTTTCCTATATTGAGCTTGAAGTTCTCGGCAATTGCAGAACCTGCTACTATCCCATACTTATCGGAGGCTTTTGGAAAATCTCCCTGAGCGGTTTTCCATTTTTTTAGTTCTTTTATCTCTGTTATACGAGCTCCTGTTACTGAAACAGGTTCATTATTAATGGCAGACCCTACTGTCAGATATGGATAGGTTTTTATCCCTTGAATTTTTTCAATTTTTGAAAGCTCTTCAGGTGGTATAGCATCAGGCAGCTGTTTGCCGCTAAGTACCTTTACCTGTTCGTATGCACACCATCCCTTGGCAGTAACAATAAGGTTTGCTCCTAAATCATTGGCCTGCTTGTGTATTTGTGTTTGAAGACCTGCCCCCAGGCTGATAAGAACCACTAAGGCAATTATTCCTAACGTAATTCCGCTTAAAGTGAATATGAAACGGTTTTTTCGTCCTAATAAGTTGCGAAAAACCAACTTATATAAATTCATACCTATTTTCCTTCCCCTTTGTATTATTTCTTCACTATTATGAGCTCAGAGCCCTTCAATACTCTATCAACTTCAAAAAAGTATCCTTGATCTGTTTTTACTACGTCGCCCTCAACAGTTACACGTTCTTCAACTTTAGGCATTTTTGCATCATAAGAATAATCAGAGGGGGTTTTGCCTGCAGGCTTGGAAGAATCAGGAGTATATACCGTCATAATACCAGCAGCACCACATGGGTTTAGACCACAAGTTTTATATTCCTCTTCATCAATTAATCTGAATACAAATTGTTTTTCATCAACATACTGAACTACACCCTTTATTGCAATCCTTCCGGTGTACGCAGTTGGATCTGCAGTCAAGTCCTTGATTGCTACCGATGTAACTTCCGCCTGACTTGCTGCAAATTCACTCGGGGCACCGCACCCTGACAGCAATAATAATGATGCAAGTAAAAGAAACCATATCTTCTTGTACACAAAACTTCCTCCTTCAAACTTAATACGCATTTAATTATATATTTATCAGTATTCTACAGAATTTGTGTGTCAGGATAAAGTCAGGTTTGTGTCAGGAATGGAATAATTATAAGAAAACTCCCCGGCAGATTAAACTGCTATGGGGAGTTTGAATTTGAATGTTGTTCCTTTTCCGATATTACTTTTTACGCTTATCTCACCGCCGTTTTTATCAATCAGTTCCTTTACTATTGCAAGCCCCAAGCCTGTCCCGCCTGTTTCTCTGCTCCTGGCCTTATCAACACGGTAAAATCTATCCCATATATTTGGAATATCCTCTTCAGGTATTCCGGGACCTCTATCTGTAATCGATATTTCCACTTCATTAGAATTAGGACTTACAGTTACTAAAATTTGGCTGTTTTCCGGAGAGTACTTGATTGCATTGTCCAGAAGGTTTATCATTATCTGTTTTAAGGAGTGGGGTTCAACTTTTGCATAAAGCAGCTTGCTGGCACAATCCAGCTTAAAACTGACGAGTTTTTGATGGGCGTTCACTTCAAAATTGGTGATAACCTCTTGGATTAGTTTAATAATATTTATTTTCTGAGGCTCAACCTTCACAATGCTATCTGCCTTGCATAGGATCAGCAAATCATCAATCAATTTAATCAGCCTGTTTGCTTCTTTGTCCATAATGCTTAAAAACTTTTGAGTTCGCTCTGCTGTCTTGCCTTTTCCATCAATGAGAGCTTCAATAAAGCCTTTGATTGATGTAAGAGGACTTTTCAACTCGTGGGACACATTTCCAACGAAATCCTTCATTCTCTTCTCGTTTTGCTCGATTCTTTCAAGCATATGGTTAAAGGAGCCTGCAAGCTGGTTAAACTCTTTAAATTCTGTACTTATCGGCACATGAGTAAATTTGTTTCCGTCAGCTACCTCCATAGAAGCTTCTGCCATCTTTTGTACAGGCTTTGCTATTTTCTTGGATGTGTAAATACAAAATATCAATGCTATAGAAAGAGAAATTATTGCCGCAAAAATCATCATAAATACCAGTCGTCTTGTTGCTTCGTCTATGCCTTTTACAGGAGAATAAACAATTACAGCACCTATAACCTTGTTCTTATCAATAATAGGGGTTGTAACCCTGATAACGGGATCCTTAAAGTACTCCGAATAGCCGTTACTGACGGTTAACCTGCCGGATTGCATCTCCTTAAGCTCGGCACTGCTTAATTTACTGCCTTCACAGTTTAGATGCTCTGCGGCTGCGGCAATTACAATGCCGTTTTCATCTACGGCCCAAACCTCTGTGCCGAGATTGGAGTCAAGATGGTTAATAGTATTGATATAATCATGAGGGTTTTCGTTCTTTACAAAGAAGTGCTTTGTCGATTGTGCAATCACTTGGGCTTTTAGTACCAACTCGTTTTCTTTTTGCTCTGAGATATAGTTCCTTATCACAAACGATAGGCTTATACCCGCTATTGCAAGACATATTACTATTGTTAAGATAAAGTTTGTAAGGAGCTTGCTAAAAATAGTTTTCATTATCTGCCACCTCAAACTTATATCCGATGCTTCTTACGGAATGGATATACTCATTTTTGTTATCTATTTCATTTAACTTTTTTCTTAATCTTTTTACAGCAGAATCAACGGCTCTCGAATCTCCAACATAGTCAAAACCCCAAACATTCTGAAGAAGCTGTTCGCGGCTGAATACCTGCCCTTCATGTTTTGCCAGAAAAGCCAGAAGCAGAAATTCCCTGGTGGTTAAATCAAGGAATTGTCCCTTAAGCAGAGCTTTATATTTCTTATCGTCAATAATTAAGTGATTTGACTCTATTACACATTGGGGGGAGGTGCTTTTTCCTTCATTAATTTCCTCTATCCAATCATACAGCGGTTCTGATTGCAGGGTACTTCTCCGTATCTGTGCCTTTACTCTGGCTAAAAGCTCTCTAGGGCTAAAGGGCTTGCATATATAATCATCGGCACCTAATTCCAAACCGAGGATTCTGTCAATTTCCTCTCCTTTTGCAGAAACCATAATTATGGGAATATTGCTGAAAGTTCGAATTTCTTTGCATACCTCCCAGCCTGCTTTTTGGGGCAGCATGATGTCAAGGATTATGAGAAAGGGTTTTTCTTTTTTCATCAGTTCAATGGCTTTAGTACCGCAAGCTGCCTGAAAAACTTGATAATCATCTTCGAGATACACCTGAATCAGCTCTCTTATAGATTCATCATCATCAACAACTAAAACCTTTTTCTTGTCCGGCATATTGTTAAATTCCTCCTATATTGCTTGACGCTTAGGTGCATCAAAAATGATGCACCTAAGCATATCATAGCAAAAATATCGGAAAAATCAATTAAGTATTTTATTATGAATAGTCTATCATTTACCACTTGCTGATTTTAGTAAGCTTATAGGTCTTTGTGTTCTTATCATACTTTGCTGTATAGCACCAGCTGAATTTGCGGGTTTCATAACTCTTCTTCGGTGGATACATAATTCCTACATCCTCTAGTACATAAACCTTTACTTCCTGCATATTATTCAGATAGCCTATGGCGTAGATTTCAAAGTTAATTAGCTTTTCCTTAATCCCTTTTTTATAAAGGTTCTTTACCAGACTTTTTTGATCATTGTATAAACTGCTGTCCTTTACAAGTACAGGTTCAACCTTTTTAAAATCATTGGTGTTAATAGCCTCAATAATTTTGCTTTCATATGATTTTATTGTGTTTTGGATACTGATGGAGGCCTCGTCAGTCAAATAATCCAGGTGTTTGACTTTGCTTTTTTTGATTTCTTTATCAAATGAATTCCAAAAGGCACCTTTTGTATCTATGATGTCAATTATTTGCCCGTATGGTACATCGAATGATACGAAGCCTGCTGCATAAGCCGCTATTTCATAAGGGGCAAAAGTTAATCTCAAGGCGTCCTTTGTTATTGTAAAACCTATTGAGTCAGTAATTGTTGCGGTTGAGGAGATATGTTCAAAGTACTCTTTATCGGTTATTTTTTTGTTAAGAGCAATTTGGTTCCTTACGATTGAAGTAAGCTTTTCGTTGTATTTGGAATTAGCCTTGAATAAATCCTTAAGCTTATAAATTTCACCTGTTTTAAGGTTAATTGGATAATCCTCGGAGTAAGGCATTCCGTGAGCAGCTCCTAATGGGTAAGAATATCCGTAGGCCTCTATTGTAAGAAGATCTTTGTTCTTTTCGGCAGAGTAGCTTTTAGTTTCAGTGCTAATGTATTCTAACTCTTCCTTGTTTTCCTCTTTGTCTTGAGCTTTTACTATATCATTTAGGAACATGTCATACAGTTTTTTGTTAACCTTTTCCTCAATACCTGAATCGGAAATTCCCATAACCTCAGGGTATTCTACATATGTATAATAATCTGGCCTGAACTTGTTATTTTTTACTGTGATGCCTGAATCAAAGGTGTAGTCTTTATTTTGCATCCATATCAAAGATCCATCCTTGCGATAATAAGAGAGGTACTCATCACATTGTGACTTTATAATGTCGCCTATCAGTTCTAAAGTACCGATGCCGTCTATCGTGGGGAGAGCAGCTGCTTTATTGCCGGTTTTATCTATAAAGAAAGTTTGTGTACCATTGCATACAGAGGCATAATCTCCATTGAAGCGTTGCACGTCGTAGTAGGAAAAGTCTGTTAACTGCTTTCCGCTGCTATTGAATATTGCGTTGGGATAGTACTGATACTCCCAATCGCTGTAGCCTTTCCTGTTAACAGTAAAAAGGCCCTGGCCTATATAGTGAATACTTATATACTCAGGCTTGATAATATATTCGCCTTTTGTGTTTATAACGGCAGGCTTTGTTTGATATTCGTCCTTGCCTGTCTGGACAACAACTTTGGCTGCACCATAAGCAAATTGTTCGGCTTCTTTAAATTTTGGCCCTATTACTATTTTTCCGCTGGATGATTTGTAACCGTATTTTTTGGACTTTTCATCCAAAAAAGGCATCGGATAGTCGTTTGTATTACCGCTAGGTTTTACTGCATAGTCTTTTAAAATATTACCCTTTTTATCTATGAAGACAGACTTGTTGTAGGTCAGATAGACATTTGCAGCACCATTCTCAAAATCTCCGGCGTATGTGTATTTTGGGGCTATGACTATATTTCCTTTCATATCCATGTAGCCATACTTAATAGCGGGTTTTTGGTCTTCTGAAAACGAAATCATTCCCTCTGAAACTCCATTAAGCTTATACTTGCTGGTAAGAACAACTTTACCTCCTTCATCCACTAACTTGCTTGCTTTCCCTTGTTCATTAACAATAGCATAACCGCTTTTAAAATCACCTATAAAACAATTGAATGGCCCCAAAACGGTTTTTCCTTCTTTGTTTATAAAGTATGAAACATTGCTTCCTGTATCAGCCGATTGATTAGACACAATAGCTATACCTTTAGAATTGAAATTATTAACATTATCATACTTGGGCTGCACCACAAACTCACCTGACAAGTTTATAAAACCCCATTTATCAGCCTTGTCTTGCAGAACTACTGCAGGTAGAAGCATTGCATTCTCTGAACTTTCTGAATATAAGGGCAGGGAAGACAGGCAAAGTATGGAACACATAATTAGAGCGATTAGTTTTTTCATAGTTCTCCTCCTGTATACTAAACATACATAAAATAAAATTTAATAGATTTATCACTTATAATATATATTTTAACCGTTTGAAATAAAAAAGTAATTACCGAATGGTTAAGAAATAATTAAGGATCAGAGAGGCTATTTAGTCCAGCTTGTATTGTGCCAATATTTTAGAAGCCATATACTCAGAAACGTTAAAGCTCTGCCAGCCACTTGTTCTTTCTAGTGTCTGTTTTTTGTTTAAAAAGACCTGTTTGATTTGTGCACCATAATTCCTGTGGTTAATATATTTTTCCAGATATTTTACCGAGTTAAAGGATAAATTGTTAAAATAGACCACATCCAAAGTCTTGCCACTTGTAACCCTGTCAATATTTTTGGATGCTATTATTTTATCCACGTTTATAAAATTGATTGCCATGTAGCAAAAAAGCCCAATAACAATATAATATTTTAAGAGCAGCAGCTTATCATTCCACACCTTAAAAGCTGTAACCGCAAGAAGAATGAATATAAACACCATAAAGCTGTGGGTAAATACCCTAAGGTAGGTGTAGCCGTACGTATCCTCGTAAAGCCACATCCTGTAATGTGCCGAATACAGCATAATAAGGGTGCATAATATTAGGAAAGTATTTAGTAACTTGACCATAAAATACTGCTTTTTATCGGTATCTCTTGTGAAATTGATATTTAAAAGCAATATACTGAAATTTATGAGTGAGACAGCAACAAGTTCAAAAAAACCTCTTCTTGCATATTCGGAGAATGAGAAATCAAGGGGTTTTACGCCGCCTAGCAAATAGGTGGATTGGATCATAACAAACACCGCGTAAATAAGATTTACACAAAACAGTATAGTTAAAACTATAACTGGGTCCCATACTTTGAATCGATCGTTATTCTTTTTTTCATCGATTGATTGTTCAGGCGTTTTTTGTTGCTAAGGCTCCAAATATAGCTAAAGGATGCAAGCGATATAATAGCTATGAATATAATACGGGGGAATGTATCCTCCAGGCTCAAGCCTGCAAAAATATTGGGAATATTACCAATATAATGTTTAAAAACTTTGTCGGCAGATGCTAACAGTGTGAGGACAATGAGAACTAAAGGTAATGATATGCCCAACCCTGCCAGTATTTTAAAAATATTTTTATTCCTTTGTGTGTTGAAAAAAGATATTTTGCCTATAATTGCAAAAGGTTTTCCCATATGCTGAAATACTTTAATAAACATACCCTCCAATATATCTACTACGAAACTTATTGAAAACCACTTGTTTTTATTGCAGCCTGATAAAATTAAAGTTTGAGAGATAATTAGAATAGGTATGGCAAGAAAGTTTAAAACCTTGAAAACATTATTGGAGTATATGGCATAGGTTGATGAAAGTCCTATTATAGGAGCACTTAAAAGCCACCCGAAATCAAGCTTGAATTTTAATAAATCTTTTGATCTCCAAATAAATACTGCATAAAAAACCAGAATAAAAATCGGGTAGGATATACCAAAGTGTTTTTTGAATAAGAGTATGTCTCCTGCAAGGCCTAAACCCATACTGCAAAGCAGAAGCAGAACTGCTTCCTTGGTTATTGGCACTTGATCTTTGTTGGAATTGGGATTTTCCTCCCAGTTGATACCTGCTTCCATAAAATCACTCCTTTATTCATATTAAATGTGTTTATAATTACTATTCCAATTTATTAATCCTCATCGGGAATATATTCAAGAATATCTGCAGGTTGGCAGTTCAAAGCCTTACAAATGGCTTTAAGTGTTGAGAACCTTATTGCTTTGGCTTTATTATTCTTAAGTATCGAAAGGTTTGCAAGTGTGATATCAATTTTTGATGCAAGCTCAGTTAAGCCTATTTTACGTTTAGCCATAATTACATCCAGGTTTACGACAATAGCCATTTATTTGCCTCCATATCTATATTGTCAGATCATTTTCCTCTTTTACAATTACTGCCTGTCTGAATACCTCGGAGAGAATGGTGCAAAACAGCCTGGCTATTATAAACATCATTGTAATTATAATGGTCAAAAAGGAATTGTAAAAAATAATCTTTGCTATGTAACATGCTGATATTGTATAGCACATTATAGATATAATCCTGAGGCTTTTAACATTCCCCATTATAAATGGATTTTTTTGATTGAGGGCTTTAAAAATACGCTTCATCTCAAGCAGTATAAACAGGCACATTATTCCTGTTATGTACAGCAGAACCATAGCAAAAGTAAAGTCCTCTCCATGGAAAATATAAGTTCTGAAGGCCCTTTCTGTCTAAAATTGCCATTATAATACCTCCTGCATTATATTTTGCTGAATTATCTTTATATTAAGCATTATAAAACAAATATAGACGCTAATCAATAAAAATTTATTGAAAAACAATAAAAAGTTGCTGATAATCGTGTTTGAGCCCTTTCATTTCATCGTGTAATGGTTTTGTAACTATTTTTAACCAATTGTTAAATTGTTTTTGCCTCGAAAGGTATATTTTTAAATTATAGGTAATTTTGTTTGTGGTGTGGGGGAACAAAAATGATTTATAAATATACTGCAGAAGGTTTAGGAGCCAGCTTAAACCAAAAATATTATTGCTCTTTGGAAGTTTACCCAAGGAAAAGGAAAATAAAAATTAAAACCATTATACTGTTTTCCAGTATAATTGCGAATATTGTGTTTATTATACTAAGATTTTATGATGTCAATGCTATAAATATGAATAAAACAGATAAAAGCATTATAGCTAATGATGAATACAAAAACCAGTACCACTCCGACCATTTAAAACTAAGCTTTATGTATAAGTACAGTATGGCTGCAGAGTACGGAAAGTCAGCTATTAAAGAAATGGGTAGTCAGGCTGGTGTACAAAATGTGTATAAGGCTGCAAACCAGGACAATAAATCATTAAAAAAAGATGAAAAGGTTGCCTATTTGACATTTGATGACGGTCCAACGTATAAAATAACGCCCCAGGTTTTAAAAATATTAGATGGATTTGACATAAAAGCAACCTTTTTTGTACTTGGGGAAATGTGCTCTTTAAATCCCGGGATTTTAAGGGATGTGCAAGCAGCAGGGCATTTGATTTCAAATCACACTTATTCCCATGACTATGACAAAATTTATAAAAGTCCCAATACTTTTATAAGCGAGTTGGTCAAATGTGAGGAGACAATAGCATCAGTACTGGGAAATCAATGGAATGCCAATAAAATCATAAGGTTCCCAGGCGGGTCTTTTGATAAAAAACTAGCTCCGATCAAGGAAGAAATAAAAAAGAAAGGTTATATCAGCTATGACTGGAATGCTTTAAACGGTGATGCGGAAGGCATAAAGGTACCTGCTAAGAAGCTGGTTAACAATATTGTAAAGTCGATAGAGGGTAAGGACAGCATAATTGTACTTATGCATGACAGCTCGGGAAAGGAAACAACTGTTGAGTCTCTTCCTCAAATTATCTCCATTCTAAAGGAAAAGGGATTTGTATTTAAGACGTTGGACCAGTATGACAAATAAGTAAAGCTGCTTGATTTTTGAAAAAAGGTATATTTTGAATTTGACTTTCTGACGATATTCATTCGAGGATACATAATTTAACTATGTATCCTAAACTTTTCATAAAAAGGAGAAAGAATATGAGAAATCTTAGTAAAATTATTTCTTGTTTGCTTGTATTGTCTTTTGTTTTTGTATTCCTGCCTATTAATATGTCCGTAGGTTATGCAGCATCAACGGGTAAACTTGTAGCACACTACAAGTTTGACGGTGATTTCAAGGACTACTCAGGCAACGGTAATGATGGTACTACTGCAGGAGGGGCTATACCGTTTGTTGATGGAAAAGTAGGAAAGGCAGCAAAATTTAACGGCTCTACCTACATAGAAGTACCTGACAGTGATTCTCTTGACTTAGACAAATCATTTACCTTCTCTGCATGGATATATAAAGGCACGTATAACCAAGACGAAAATGCCCCGATACTTCAAAAATTAGGGGATGAATCAATAAATGACAGCACACCATATTCCCTTCTTGATAACCGATACTATCCTTATATGAAGCTTACTGATAGTGACGCCGCCGAGGGCTCTTACTGGTGTGACAGTAAAAAAGTTGATATACAGAGGTGGACCCTTCTTACTGCGACTTGGAACGGGAATACTATAAAGTATTATATTGATGGTGTTCTATCGGATTCTGAAGTTTTTAGAAGCACTCTGCCTTATTCAGGATCCAATCTCATTATAGGGGCATTTATAAGCACGAATGGCTCACAATACCTCAATGGAGTTATAGATGACCTTAGGATTTATGATTATGCACTTGCAGATAATGATATCAAAGCATTATTCGATGCAGCAAAAGGCAATAACCCTGTGGTATCGGATAATCCAGCCATATCAGGTAATAAAAAGAATATGCTTGTAGCACACTACAAATTTGATGAAGACTATAAGGACTATTCAGGATGCAACAACAATGGTACAGTTGTTGGGGGAAGCATTCCGTTTGTTGATGCAAAGGCGGGAAAAGGAGCCAAATTTGATGGTGCAACCTACATAGAAGTTGAAGATAGTGACTACCTTGACCTGGATACAGGGTTTACGCTCTCATTGTGGTTATATAAGGATGCTTACGATTCTGATGAATTGGCTCCTATCCTTAAAAAATTGGGGGATGAATCAATAAACGATAATGCACCATATTCATTGCTTGACCATGGCTACTATCCCTACATGAAGCTAACAAGCTGGTCGGAAATAACTGAAAATAGTTATTGGTGTGATAGCCAAAAAGTAGATATCCAGAAATGGACATACCTTTCCTCAACATGGAATGGAAATACTGTCAAGTATTATATAAACGGTGCTCTTGTAGATAGTGAAACATTTAAAGATACTCTTCCTCATTCAAGCATGAAACTCAACATAGGTGCTGATATAAGCTCTAGTGGAAGTAAATACTTTAAAGGTATTATGGATGATTTGAGAATATACAACTACGCACTTGGAGACTCAGAAATCAAGACGCTTTATAATTCAACAAATGGCACTGCAACAACTACTCCTGCTTCTGATCAAACTTCCACATCCCAAGACAATGTAAATGGTATCAGCCTCAAAGTAGCAGAAGTATCAAATGGGTTTGTAGATATAGTCTGGACAGTACCTTCAAGCTTAACAACAGGTCTTACAGGATATTATGTCTATAGAGGATCAGAACCAGGTAAGCAAGACTTTACTACGCCAACCCTTGATTTTCCTCTTACTGAAGCCAGGTATGTTGATACCAAGATAGAAAAAGACAAAACCTATTACTATGTTGTTAAAGCGGTTTATGAGAAAGGCAAGGAATCACAGCCCTCAAACGAAGTATCTGCGACCACATCAGGCCAAAATGTTTTGGCACTTCAGGTAGGGAATCCAAACATAATAGTTAATAGTGTAACAAAACAGATTGACTCCACCGGAACATGCCCTCTCGTAGTGGATGGAAGAACTTTAGTTCCTATAAGGGCAATAGTTGAACCTATGGGTGGAACTGCAAGCTGGGATGGAAACGAAAAGAAAATTACCATAAACGTAAAAGATACTAAAATTGAGCTATGGGTAGATAAGACTAATGCCAAAGTAAACGGTGTAGTTAAAGCACTTGATATTGGTCCTCAGATAATCAAAGGCAGAACAATGCTGCCTTTAAGGTTTATAATCCAAAATATTCCTGGCTGTAAGGTAAACTGGTATGGACCTACAAAGTCTGTTACAATACAGTATTAATCCTGTATACCAATTATAGTTGCTGACTATATAGGTATCATCTAAAACAACTTCAATTTCTTTCAGTTTATTGGTTACATTGAGTTAAACGCAGCAAATGGTGCTGAAATTTAGTACCATTTGCTGCGTTTTGATTTTATGTATGCAAGATTATTTAGATCTGCATCAACAGCCGGCAGAACTTGCTTTAGTGTTTCCCGTACAGCTATATGGTATCAGATGAGGCGTACCTGTAACAGGGTTTTTCATAACTATTGCTTTTACACCATAAACCGAGTAAACAATATCTTCTTTTATAATATCATGGGGAAGGCCTTCCTTAAATATTTTTCCCTTATCCATCAGTATAAGCTTGTCGCAGAACTGTGCGGCCATGTTGAGATCGTGGAGACTTAGTATAACCGAGACCTTTTTGTCCATAGACAGCCTTTTCAATATATCAAGAATTTCAATCTGGTGGTGTATGTCCAGCTGGGATACAGGTTCGTCCAGAAGCATGATATTGGTCTTTTGGGCTAGGGCACGTGCAATTATTACCCTTTGTCTCTCGCCTCCGCTTATCATGTTTATATTTTTGTCCCTTAAATGCCAGGTGTTGGTCACTTTCATAGCATTTTCAGCTATGTTAATATCTGAAGTACTTTCAGATTGAAACCTTTTTATGTATGGGCTTCTCCCCATCAAAACCATATCCATAACGGAGAATTCAAACTCCATATCTGTGCTTTGAGGCACATAGGCTATTTCCTTTGCCAGCGTATTGTTGGAAAACTGAGTAAGGTCTTTTTCATTTAGGTGAATGGAACCCTTTTCAGGCATAAGGCACCGTGCCATATTCTTTAAAAGAGTGGTTTTGCCGGAGCCATTAGGTCCTATTATTCCATATACCCCACCTTCATATATTGTAAGGCTTATATCATCAAGCACCTTATTGTGACCATAAACCCAATTAAGTTTTTCTATGGTTATAAGCTTCTTTGCACTCATCACCTAAACACCTTCTTCTTATTCTTATACAGCAGATATATAAAATATGGCGACCCTAAAATGGAAGTAACTGCTCCTACCGGAATTTCCATGGGAGCAGCAGCACTTCTCGAAATAGTATCGCAAATCACCATAAACAAAGCACCCCCAACTGCTGAAAATGGGAGCAATGATCTGTGGTCAGAGCCGGATAACAATCTGACGGCATGAGGTATGATAAGTCCTACAAAACCAATCGCACCGCTGACCGATACTGAAGCCGCCACCAATATTGAACAAATAACTATTAGTATTTTCTTAACATTCTCTACCTCAGTTCCAAGGCTTTTTGCAGTCTCCTCTCCAGTTGACATAAGATTAAGATCTCTTGAGAATACCAGTATTACAATGATACCTATTAATACCATAGGAAATAGAAACGCGATTTGATTCCAGCTTGCAGCGGAAACGCTTCCCATTACCCAGAATACTATTTTCTCCACCTGATCACGATTAAATACCATAATAACAGAGACCATCGATAACAGCATAAAGTTTATTGCAATCCCTGCCAGCAATAGTGTGGTTGAAGGAATCTTATTACCCACCCTTGCGATATTGTAAATGCAAATAATTGTCAATATAGACCCGGTAAAAGCAAACATTGTTATGAGGCCAATACCTGAAAACGTGTATTCCAGCCCTGCTACAATGGCAATTGCTGATCCAAGGGAGGCCCCGGATGATATGCCCATAACATAGGGGTCTGCCATGGGATTCTTAAACATTCCCTGAAGTGCTGCACCCACTACTGAAAGTGCCGATCCAACAAGGGCTGAGAGAATGATCCTTGGAAGCCTTAAGTTCAATACAATCATTGTATGTGCTGCATCTATATTGTGGATAGGTATATAGTTTCCAATAATGGGGATTTTAGAACACATAATCAAAACCGCATCCATAAATGATATATGTGCAGCTCCGAACGTGGCTGAAAGAACAATCGCAGCCAGCAAGCCAATAAATGACAGACATAAAATTAACTTTATAAATGGTCTCTTTTCTACATATACCATAATGTTACCTCTAGTTATGCTCCACACATGTAAATTGATTTTACTGCTTTATTAAACTTACAGTCTTGATCACTTATCAATTATATGCTTCAGGGTGTATAGCTTTGGCAAGTTGTGTAAGACCGTCTGCAAGCCTTGGACCCTGCCTGTCAAGAAGGTTATTGTCAATCTCAAGGAGTTTTCCGTTTTTAACGGCGGATAAATCCTTATAACCGCTGGTACTTTCAATTCCCTGTTTTGAATTATAATATTTTGAGCAGATAAGTATTTCAGGATTCTTCTCGACCAGTTTTTCAAGACTGTATGACCAGCCTTGCACATCGTCAGCAGCATTTTTACCTCCGGCAATTTGTATCATTTGACCAATGAAAGTATCTTTTCCTGCGGTATAATCACCCATTTTACCGTACGAAACAACATAGTAAACGCTTGGCTTAGGCTTGTCCTTAACTCTGTCAGTTACACTTTGTACCTTGGCCTTCATACCTTTTATGAGCTTATCGGCATTATCCTTTGCATTTAATACTGTACCCACATTTTCAATGGTAGAATAAACACCTTCAAAACTTTCCTGTCCATAGAAAGCAGCTACCTTTACACCCATACTTTCAAGCTTTTCGATTACTTCTTTTTTAAAGTGAGTAGAAACTATAACAAGATCAGGCTTTAACTCAACAACTTTTTCAATACTTGGGTCCTCCAAGGACCCCACTGATGCAATCTTTTTAGCATCTTCAGGATAATCGCAGTATTCAGACCGGCCTATAAGTTTGGAAGACCGGCCTAATGCATAAATCATCTCGGTAATATTGGGGGCAATGGATATTACTTTTTGTGGTTCTGCATCTATTTCTACCTGTCTTCCATATGAGTCTGTTATTGTTAATGGGTATAAAGGGGCATTTGCGAGTGTACTTGTTGGTTTTGCAGCATCATCGGAAGTCTGGGTATTACTGCATGCAACAAGCAAAAACGCCAGTATAGCTAAAGAAATTAAAGTCAGTATTCTTTTTTTCATTGCAATTTTCACTCCAATTCATTTTTAATGTCAAGGCAATAAGCATAAATAAAGTCTCTAAACCAGAGGGTTAAGAGACTTAAGGATAATTATCGTTATAATAAATAAGCATTCCTACACCTCCCTATCGCTCGTAGAGTTTTGGTGTTAATTCAAAGGCAGGTCTTCTGACTCAGGTTCATAGGATTCACGCCTTCCCGGATTTAATCCAGTGGCATTTTGCGAAACCTCACCAATCACAGCGGCGGGACCGTACAGGACTTACACCTGTTTCCCTCTTAGTCTCGAACTTATTAATATATTAAAAGTGATAAGATTATTAACATTTTTAACATAGTTAAAGAACTATCAATCTAGTGTTCAAGAACCTTTGATAACAGTATTCAATTGTTATTACAATACCACAACAAATCGGTATTGTCAAAATAAAGAAACGGGAATTTAAGGGAATAGGATAAAATGTGAAAAAACTTTTAATCATATTAAGTCAAGACATATAAAAAAACGCACTAATATTATAGTTGATTAGTGCGTTTTTTAAACTGTAAGCATTAACATTACTTAACTTTTATTACATTTAAACCAGTGTGGCTTACAAAGCTTTTAATATCCTCTTCGGTATATCTGCCTTCATCGTAGTCAACAGTAACTGTACTGGCCTCCATATCTACTCTTACTGCGTTTATACCTTCATGTGAGTGAAGTATTGTCTGTTCGATATTTCTTATGTCCTTAGGGTCATTCAAACCTGAAATTACAAATTTGTTTGCTTTCATGAAGTACATTGCCTCCTGGTTTCATAAATTTTATGGTAGTATACATAAGAAAATCACGATGGTTTTAATACTACCTTTATACAGTTATCACCTACATTTGTGACTTTTACATCTTTTATACCATCATATACTATTGCTTTCATCCGGTTCCTCCATAACTTACAAATCGGTTTTACCATTATATATGCTTTGCATGATTACTGATATTTATTCAAATTTAATTTTAGATTAAAAGTCATAAATCTTTAATGAATAATTTTTTATGTAAATGAAAAAATAAATTAAAAGTGATTATGAAAGAAGGATAAGCTATGAAAATTGAAGGATATTTCAGCAATATTAAAACAGCAAATGAAACTGTTGCAAAACTCAAGGAAGCGGGATTTAATAAAGTTGTTGTTGATATGAATGAGCATTACCGTGATGACAGGAATGTAGAGACAAACCTTCCTGGTACTGAAACTTCTGTAAGCCTATCGGGATTAGTTTTAGAGTCAGGTGCATATGGCGAAATCAGGGATAAGGCACCTTTAGTGGCAGCCAGCCCTATGGTAAGCGGGATTGGTAAATTTGAAGAGGTAGCCGATGCAAATTGTAAGGTAATTGCCGAATCAAATGAGGGACAGGAGGATAAGGCAAAGCAAATAATAAGGGACATGGGGGGCGAGTTGGAAAGCCCTAATCTTAAGAAGCCTCATTTGGAGAATGACGAAGAAATTGCAATATATAATTCACTTAATGAAACACGTAAGTTTCTTGATACCTAGGGGATAATAGCATATGCTGAACCTACCCCCCTATATCAATTTGTTCTTTACTGCAAACACTGCCAGTTGGGTTCTGTTGTCCACATTGAATTTTAAGAGCAAATCGGTTATTACGTTTCTTACCCTTCCCTCACTTAAGCAGATTTCTTCTGAGATATCTTCATTCTTTTTTCCTTCTACAATAAGCTTTAGTATATCAAGTTCATTTTGGGTTAATTTATGCAAACAAGCTTTTTGTGATTTGTTGATTTCATATCCAAGCCTAATTGAATTGTTTATTAGAGTTTCATATATATCGTGGTGAAAGATTTTAAGGCCACTCAATGTTCCTTTTACAGCAAGAATTAAGTTGAGAGATTCCATATTTTTTGATATGCAGCCATCAGCTCCAGCGTTTATAATTTCTATTATGTCAACTTCATTGCAAAAGGAGGTTAGGGTAAGTACTTTAATAGATGGGTCAAATTTCTTAATTTTTTCGGTAGCCTCAATTCCATTACAATCATCTATTACAATATCCATTAGCACCAAATCTACTTTATTGTGTTTAATTATATTAAAAGCATCATTGCCATTAGATGCAAAACCCATTACGTCTATTTCACTATCCTGCTCAAGAATCAATTTAATACCTTCTCTAACAAGCGGCTGATTCTCAGCAATTAAAATTCGATACATATTTCCATCTCCCCAATATTATTCAATTACTTATTATATACTAACAGTAATATTTTGTAAAAGAAATATGATAATATTCACTTTTTTCGGGAAAAATAGTGAGCATTTACTTAAAAAATAGTGAGCATTATCACTTATTATAAGTGTGTTGATAATTATATACTGGTATAAGTTGTGCAATTAAAATGACTCATCACCTCCTTCTTAGCAATGATCGGAAACGATTAAGGCTGGGGAGGTATTTTTTTAATACAATAAGCTACTTATAGTTCACAATTTCCTTTTATAAGGATATTGGACTCCTTTAGTAAGTCCATTTCATAGGGCTCTGCTATTGGCTCTCCTGCCTTGTCTAACAAAACCTTAACTACAGGCCTTAGGGGCATTGATAAATTTTGCCGTAAAACCAGCCCGCTTTCATTAGTGTTTAGTACTACTCCTGTGCCTGATGGGTAGGTAGCTACGTTCATTGTAAGAGTTTTAACAATAGTGTCATCGAAACTGTATCCGCTCATTTGGGATATTTGCTTAACTGCCTCATTCACCGATTTGGAGGGCTCATTCCCTTTTCCTGAAATCAAATTTACAAAGGTATTGCAAACAGAAACTAACTTTGCTATTTCATTTATATCATTACCTTTTAACTTAAGTGGATATCCAGTTCCATCGACCTTTTCATGATGCATTAAGACTGCCATTTTTGAGTGGGTACTGCAGAAATTTTCCCTCCCCAAAAAGTCATGCCCAATTTTAGGATGCATTGATTCAATATAAATATCTGAATCTTTTTTTGAATTAAACTCCAAAAGGGTTTTCTTATCGTTTTGTATTATTATTTTACCGATATCATGTAGGATTGCTCCTAAAGCAATATCCTTGAGTTTTAGCATGTTGTATCCCATGTGTATTCCTACCAAGCTTGACAATACACATACATTTACCGAGTGAGAGAATACAGAATTGCAACAAGTCCGTATTTCCGTAGCGTTTACTAGTGTATTTTTATTTGAAAACACTTCATCTATTATTGAGTTTACTGCTTTAACTATATCGCTGTTATCAGATGTACCGATTTTACTATACTTTTCCATTGTCTCCTTAAGAGCATATTTACCCATCTGACGTATATTCTCTGATACTGCCTCATCTATAACAACTTCTTTTGAAATCTCATCATCTATATAAACTGATTGGATACCTAAGCTAATAAGTTTATCAATAGAGAACTGACTCAATTTAGTGCCTGCATTTAGCAAAATTCTTCCGGTATTGTCAAATACCTGCTTGCCGATCTTTTCATCTCCTTTTAGATTGGAAATATTAACGACCCTCATAGACTAACCTCCAAGAGCAAAAATTATTATTGTAAATATACTATCGGTGCATAAATGAAAACTATTTAGCTGAATAAAAATTATAATAGATAT
>NZ_DATCTU010000093.1 GCF_036567765.1 Pseudobacteroides sp. | reverse complement strand
TTATTATTATAAATTACTATTATTAATATCGAAACTTATTTATACTAAAATGACACCAAATTTTCTCCATCTGTTGAAAGGAACCTGCAAAATGTCTAAATTTCTAAATTTGTTTTTTAAAAAAGGTATTACGGATGAAACGGAGGCTGATTCTTTAGATATTTTATTACCAAATATAACCAATAGTCTATGTAATGTTGAATTTAAGTTTCATAATCATATCCAAAATGAAAACCCTTTTTCTTTGGATATTGAGTTTAAATATACCCCCCAATTCACTGAACTGCTGCTTTCCTCAGGTATAGTTATAAAGCTTTCCTATGACCGTTTATATAAAAAATTGAGTGAGAAAAAGCAGCTCGTGCAACAGCTAGACTTTAATATTCAAAAAGAGAACGATGATGTAATAAGCTCTTTTGTAAGGATATTTAAAGCTTCTGAATGCACAATAGATAGTGATTCTTTAAAAATACTTTCTCTTTTGGATGAAGCCATGCATTTTTTAGGCCGTATTCCTAACAAGGATTTTATGAGAAAGTACAAAAAAGCAGTTGAGCTTGCATTTAATTGCAGGGTTTTTGAGAATACCGATTATGCTCTCAATCTCAACATAGATATAGATGAATCCGCAGATGATGACAGCGAACTGGCTTTTGGTATTATAAATAATGTGTTAAATTCAAGCTGTAATGTATGCAAGAGCTTCTCATCATCCAAGGAGAGAACCCGTTTCTCAGGGTATTGTGAAAGTTTCATTTATGATCTATGCCGCTATTTGGTAAAACTTAGGTACCATTCTTTAGATAAAGCCAGACAGGACATATTTATAGATTATTATTCCAACTCATCTGTTTACTCTCCTTCCATGCATTTATCCGAAAAGGACGAATGTATTCTTAAAAGCAGCATTGAGAATGATTATAGAATAGAGCATTATATAGGAACAGATAACAACAAAAAACATTACTATTTTAAGATAATTTTTGTTAATGAATATGTTATACAAAGGCTTAACTTGGGTAACCTTGAAAAGAGTCTTGAAGAAAGTCTTGAGTATCTTCGTACAGCTATTAGTATCACAACTCGCACCAAACTCATGTCATTTGAGGATGGATATAAGTGCAGTTCATACATTATAAATTGCTATTACACTGGAAAACTATTGGCAGATCATATTGAAAACTTTTTGAATAAGTATATTGAAGCACAAAAGCAGATCATAAAGGATTATATATCCGAAAGGGTAAAAAAAGAGTTAACTTGAATTTTATTGCTTTTTCCCGCCTAATAGTGTAAATTATTTATATGGTAATAAATTATTTGAATTATTTTAATAAATATTCTTCAAATAGTTTATGTGCCGATAAATTATGTTCTATAATTGTATTTGAATTGGTTTTTTGGATAAAATATTAAGAAAATTACGGAGGATGAGCATTTATGAGTATTAATCTTCAAAAAGGACAAAGAATTGATTTAACAAAAGGAACATCAATATCAAAACTGCTGATAGGACTGGGTTGGGACCCTGTAAAGCCAGGACTTCTTAAAGGTCTTTTCAACAATGTTAATTTCGACTGTGATGCATCTGTTTTGATGCTGGATGCCAATAACAGAATTACCCGCAAAGAGAATATTGTATACTTCGGAAATCTTAAAAGCCCTTGCCAAAGCGTAATTCACACCGGTGACAACCTTACAGGTGAAGGAGACGGAGACGATGAGCAGGTGCATGTTGATTTGTCAAGAGTTCCTGCTGATGTTCACAAGCTTGTTTTTGTAGTAAATATTTATGATTGTGCAAAAAGAAAACAGGATTTTGGAATGGTTAATAATGCATTTATCAGGATTGTTAACCCACAGACTAATCAGGAAATGCTAAAGTACAATTTAACTGAAAATTATGCTGGAAAAACAGCTTTGATAGTTGGTGAAATCTACAGATACAACACTGACTGGAAATTCGCTGCGGTTGGAGAAGGTACAAATGATCTTGGACTTAAGGATATTGTAATGAGATATCAATAATAGACAATGGAGAGTAGATATGGATAATAAAACAAGAATATATAAGGGTGCGGAAAAATTCTTAAAAGAGTTTAATACCGATCCACATCAAGGTTTAACGGATGAATCTGTAATTAATAATAGAAACAAATATGGAAAAAATGAAATCACACCTTTAGAAAAAGACCCATTATGGAAACAATTTCTCGAAAAATTTAAAGACCCTACAATTATAATTCTGTGCATATGTGCTGCAATTTCGGTGCTATTAGGGTTTTACGAAGGCCATGTTCCCTGGGAAGGAATCGGCATATTTATAGCGGTAGCCATTGCAACCGGAGTTGGCTTCCTGAGCGAATATAAGGCTGATCAGGCTTTCGAGACCCTGAAGAAGGATAATGAAAACATACAGGTAAAAGTTATCAGAAATGGCACATTAAATGTCATATCAACCCACGAGCTGGTTGTGGGAGATATTTTGGAGGTTGAAAGCGGCGACAAGGTACCTGCTGATGCAACCCTTATAAACAGTGTAGACCTACTTATAGATGAATCGCTTATGACAGGTGAATCCCTGGCAGTCAACAAATCAGAGGAAGATGAAAAAATTATAGGTGGTACCGTTGTTGTATCTGGTCAAGGAAAGGCCATTGTTACAGCAGTAGGTGAAAAAATGCAGATGGGTGAGATATTAAGATCATTGTCTAGAAAAGAAGAGGATCAGACTCCTCTTCAGATCAAGCTGGCAGATCTTGCAGGTCTCATCAGCAAAGTCGGTACATCTGCTGCAGTGCTGATTTTCTTTTCTCTGTTTGCATCCTCACTTTTAAAAGGTGATTTTGGTGCAATAAGCTCATCGCTGCAGACAACATCAATTATCGGTATTTTGGCTATAGCTGCAGTAACCGGCCTAGGCTTGTTCCTTGGCAAGGGAAACGTAAAAAAAATCGCTTCTATCGGTGGTCCTTTATTAGCGGTTCTATTTCTGGCCTACATGTCATTCTTCGCTATAACTCCCGATAGTGTAGTAGAAAATATACAGATCATACTCAACTATTTCATTGTTGCTGTTACAATCATAGTTGTTGCCGTTCCTGAAGGACTTCCCATGGCCGTTACTATAAGCCTTGCACTCAGCATGAGGAAAATACGCCAGGACAACAACCTAGTCCGTAAAATGATGGCAACCGAGACCATAGGTTCTGTTAATGTTATCTGCAGTGACAAGACCGGAACCTTGACAAAGAACCAGATGACCGTTCAAGAGGTTTTATTTGCCGGTCAGAAGTATAATAAGGATTCCTTCAATAAAATGAAGGAACATAACTACTTTAATATACTTAAATACCTTTTGACTGTAAACTCCACAGCAGATTTCGTTAAGGATGAAGATGGTACTTACAAGGTCGTAGGGAACTCAACAGAAGGTGCATTGCTCTCATGGATAGGATCTTTCGGAGTAGATTTCCATCAGCTTCGTGAAGACACCCCTGTTTACCACAGAATCCCATTCTCATCCGAGAAAAAAATGATGTCTTCAACAACCGGCTACGACACATGTAAGAACTGCCAGGTGTTGGATGACGGCAAAAACTGCGGCGTTACCGATCAATGCAGGATAACCTATGTAAAAGGTGCCCCAGAAAAAATAATAGGCTTTTGTAAGAGTATAATAGTTGATTCAAAGGTTGAAGATATAAATAAGCATAAGGCTAGTTTGGATTCATTTATTTCTGAAATGAGTGATAAAGCAATGAGAATCATTGCCCTTGCTTATAAAGTTGAATCCAGTGAGAAATTCCATTCAACCTTAAACGTTGAAAATGATCTTATCCTCTTAGGACTTGTTGGAATAAGCGATCCTATAAGGGAAGACGTTCCTGCTGCTGTTGAAGTTGCACATTCTGCAGGAATTGATGTTAAGATGGTTACCGGCGATAACATTAAGACCGCTACTGCCATAGCAAAGGAAATCGGCCTTGCAAAGGGTGACTTTGCTGCAATGGAAGGCACTGAATTTAGAGAAAGCTCTGATGAAAAGATCCTAAAAGTATTGGACAAGCTAAGGGTATTAGCCCGTGCTACGCCTTCGGACAAGGAAAGGCTGGTTAATCTTATTCAGTCTAAAAACAAGGTTGTTGCGGTTACAGGAGATGGTACAAATGATGCTCCTGCACTTAAGAAGGCAGATGTTGGTATATCCATGGGACTTCGCGGTACGGATGTTGCCAAGGAAGCCAGCGATATAGTATTGACCGACGATAATTTCGGAAGTATCGTAAAGGCTGTAAAATGGGGGCGAACCCTTTATGAAAACATTCAGAAATTCTTACAGTTCCAACTTACCATTAACTTTTCAGCACTTATGATTGCAATACTTAGTCCCATACTTATGATATTCTTCCCGAATTCAAACTTCAAATCCATACCTTTGACAGTTATACAGCTTCTGTGGGTCAACCTGGTAATGGATACCCTTGCTGCACTTGGATTTGGGTTGGAGCCATCCCGCGACGACATAATGAAAGATCCGCCAAAGAGACGTACCGAGTCCTTTGTAACTAAGACAATGTTCTATAATATTGCTACAATGGGCGTATGCTTTATGTTGTTTATTATAGGAATGCAGGCATTTGATATTATGGGTGTAGCAAATGCATTTGGTGTAAATAGCATAGCAGAACTTGAAAAAGCTGACGCCACTAAATATGCATTCTCATCGGTACTATTCACAACATATATATTCATGCAAGTATTTAACATGTTCAATGCAAGAACTGTGAAGCTTGGTACTCCAGTATTTAAAAACCTTAGGCAGAGCAAAAGCTTCCTTACAGTATTAGGTATAATTGTAGTAGTACAAGTGTTGATTACTACCTTCGGTGGCACATTCTTCAATACTCAGCCACTTCCTTTGATCATGTGGGGTAAAATAGTACTTGTAGGTATAGCCACATTAATACTTAGTGGAATTTTTAGAACTGTAGGAAAAGCAATTTTAAAATAAAGGTATATAGGAATAGGAATGACTTAAGGCATGAATTAAAAATTACTTCCGCTTATCGTAGCGGCTGGTGGTTTAGCTTCGCTAAACTGCTCGCCATGCATCCTGGGTGTTGACGAGTTGAGTCTACACGTGAGCAAAATATATAGCGGAAGTTATTTTTTAATCATGACTAAATCAAAACTTAGGCAGGTGCATTGTGAGGCATTTTAACTACTTAGACGATAAAGAAATAGATTCATTTTTTTATATCAAACCTGGAATCTTTAAAAGAGATGACAGCAGGGATAATCTGGCATATGCATTAGGAGCCACCCTTTATATGCCTGCTGTCAGAAAAAACATAATAGAAGACCTTATAAGCAGCAAACACAAAGGATTAATGTCCATGGTCATTTGCACCGAGGACTCCATTGGTGACGACATGGTGGAAGAAGCGGAAAACTCTCTGGTGGGCCATTTGGAAAGACTTGAATCAGCTATAAAATCCGGTGAACTTGAATATGAAGATATTCCCCTGATATTTATCAGGGTTCGTAACCCTATGCATCTTGAAAAGGTTCGTGTTATATCAGGTAATTTATTAAAAAATATCACAGGCTTCGTTTTTCCAAAGTTTACAGACAGCAATTGCGAAGAGTACTTTATTAATTTAAAAAGAGTTATTGAATCAGTTGGCAAGCCATTTTATGCAATGCCCATTTTAGAATCACCGGAGCTCATTTATTGGGAAAAGAGAGCCGATTCTATAAAAAAGCTTGTTTCAGTAATCGATTACTATTCACATCTGGTTTTAAACATAAGGATAGGCGGAACTGATTTAAGCGGCCTCTTTGGGATACGCAGAAGTCCTGATGTAACTATTTACGATATATCTGTAATAAGGGACTGCATAGCATTTTTAATAAACACTTTCTGCAGATTTGAAAGGCAATTTGTTGTTTCAGGCCCCGTATGGGAGTATTTCTCAAGTGAAAGAGTATTAAAGCCTCAGCTTCGTCGTACACCTTTCCGCGGCTACTTCGGTCCGGAAGGCGAAAAAATCCGTTTAAAGCTGCTTGATGACTACACTGACGGACTTATGCGAGAAGTTACTTTGGATAAGTCAAACGGTCTTATGGGTAAAACCGTTATACATCCCACACATATTATACCTGTACACTCCCTTTACGTTGTAACCCATGAAGAGTATATGGATGCATGCAGCATACTTTCTACCTGCCCGGATGGAAATGGGGCTGTTAAAAGTACTTATTCAAATAAAATGAATGAAATCAAGCCCCATACCCTATGGGCTGAAAAAATAATGAGGAGGGCAAACATTTTCGGGGTTTTTCACCAGCAGCATTCCTTTACATGTCTGCTCTGACCCCTTTAATCAATATGGAAAATAAAATATACAATTCTCAGGTTTTAGATTTGTTTAATGTACATATAGAACTAAAAAACAACAAATATAAGCTTCCTATGGAGCTTCTTTTTTCAGTTGGAGCAAGAATAAACAAAAAGCGAAGGTTCCTTTTTGTAAGCAAGGTTCTTGGAAAGCATATTCCCGTTACAAATGTAAATTCTCTCCTTATAGGTGCGTTGCTTGCATACACATTTTTGGATGAATATTATTATGATTCCTCATATTATTTTAGCGGAAACTTTTCTTACAAGCCGCAGGTTGAAAAAATAGTTGATTCTATCCTCAACTGTAAAAACGGAAAAGTAATATGGAAAGAGCTGATGGAAAGTCCAATTCCTCTAAGCGGCGATATTTTATTCCTTGCCTTTGCAGAAACGGCAACTGCTTTGGGACATTCCATTTTCAGCTGCTTTGATAATGCTGACTTTATACATACTACAAGAGAAGACATGAAAAACTTCAGCAACAAAGTCGTGTTTGAAGAAGAACACTCTCATGCCACATCCCACAGGGTGTATCCTGTAAATCCTGAGATGCTTAAATCCGATTCGCCCATAGTGCTTGTTGATGATGAAATATCCACAGGGAAAACTGTGCTCAATATAATAAGAGAATTGGATAAAATCCATAAACGCAAGGAATATATAGTGCTATCAATCCTGGACTTCCGGTCGGACGCCGATATAGAATACCTGAAGGAGTTTGAAAGGGAATACTCCCTGAATGTGCAGTTTATATCCCTTGTGTCAGGCCAGTTTAAGGCAACTCCTACTTCAGAAATGGGGGATTGGAATTGTGTAGACCATTACCTTGAGAGAAACCTTGAGATTGTAACTAAGGGTTTGTTATGCGATAATAAGGGTGTGCAGCCTGAAGTTCGTTTCCTTAGTATAGCCAAGTATTTTAAGGAATTTGTGGATTTGCATTCAATCAATGATACAGGTGAGGTAAACAGCATACCCTATTTGAAGCATACTGGAAGGTTTGGCATCAACTCTAGAGATCAAAAAAATCTTGTAAATGGCATTAATGAGTTATCAAAACATATTAAGACTTCTATAATGGGTGATAAAATTCTCTTTTTAGGAACCGAGGAGTTCATGTTTATTCCTCTATTGATATCAAGCTGTATTGACAAGGAAATATATTATCATTCAACAACAAGAAGCCCCATATTTCCTTCTCAGGCTGAAGGCTATCCTATATCCAACAGGTTTATGTTTGATTGTCCCCCAAATCCTTCAGTGACGAACTTTGTTTATAACATCCCCTATGGCTTTTATGACGAGCTCTATATTTTTTTTGAGAGGGGCTTTGATAATAGCGGTATAAATAGTCTCATGAAGGTTATTGGGGAACTTGGAATTAGAAAAGTTACCGTAGTATTTTGCTCGGGTGATCTATATTAAGGTATGATTAAAAAATGAAATTTATAGCGGAAGTTATTTATTGATCGTGCCTAAAAGCACTTATCGTATTATAAGTATTAAAAGTGTTAATAGACATATCACTTTTAATTGGAAAGGGATAAACATGAATAATTTAAATAATTCTATATTGAATAGTATACATGAAGAAAATACCGACACTAGGACTCCTTGTACTTTTTCAGGAAGCTATGACATAACCGATGTCTGTTTTCTCTTAAAGGAAATCTCCGGCCTAATTAGTGAAAGTGACACTTTGTGTAGAGAAAAGGCAATTCAGTCAGGCACCCATTACTCTGAGATGCTTCCTATAGAGTACAAGCCTTCTGATGAATATATAAAGCTCTTTCACCGCTCACTGAATGAATCTGCACAAAAGCTTGCCAATGCAACAGCTGTAGTTTCTAATAAAATTATACGAAACCGAGGTAAAAACATTGTGCTGGTTTCTCTTGCAAGGGCAGGCACCCCTGTAGGAATTCTTATCAAGAGATATTTAAAGGAAAAGCTGGGTTTGGAAGTACCCCATTACAGTGTTTCAATAATCAGGGGTAAAGGTATTGATGAAAACGCTGTGAGGTATATAGTCGAAATGCATAGTGAGCAGGAAATACAATTTGTGGATGGCTGGACCGGAAAAGGCATGATAACCAGGGTTCTTCATCAGTCATGTGAGGATCTCTTAAAGAAAACCGGAATCAAGCTGAATGCCGGCCTTGCAGTTCTTGCCGACCCTGGACACTGCGTGCGGACATATGGCACTAGGGAGGATTTTCTTATACCAAGTGCATGTCTAAATTCAACAGTTTCAGGCTTGATAAGCAGGACAGTCCATAGAAGCGACCTCATAAGAAACAAAGATTTTCACGGAGTAAAGTTTTACAAAGAGCTTATTGGTGAAGATTTATCTAATTATTTTATAGATAAAATAGCATCCTGTTTTTCAAGTATAGATGACCTAAAGATAAATTCTGAAATAAAAAAGGAAGAAATAGATGAAGAGCCAAGCTGGATTGGTATGGAAGATGTAGAAAACGTGGGAAGACTCTATTCAATTGATGATATTAACCATATTAAGCCGGGTATAGGCGAAACAATAAGAGTTCTTCTACGCAGGGTGCCATGGAAAGTGTTGGTAAAAGACATAAATGACAAAAGCCTGTCTAATGTACTTCAGCTGGCAAGAGAAAAAAAGGTTGAGGTTTTGCAATATGATCTGAAATCCTATAAATGTATGGGATTAATAAAACATATGGGGAGATAACGAAATTGATTTTTGCTAGTGATCTTGATCAAACATTGATTTTCTCGGAAAAACATATAACTGACGATTTAAAAGATAAGGTTATTCCGTCAGAGTTTAAAAACGAAAGCATAATAACTTATATGCTTTCCGAAACTTTTGAAAAACTCAAAAGCCTTAATGACAAATTAATACTGATTCCTACCACCACTAGAACATTGGAGCAATACGAAAGGATAATGATTTTTAAGTCTTCTATTTTGCCAAAGTTTGCAGTAGTGAACCATGGTGGAAGTATTTTGGAGGATGGAGTATTAAATCATGATTGGGACAAGCATATAAATGAAAAAATCTCTACAAGCTGTGAGCCGATAGAGCATATGATTGACCGATTTAAATCCCAAATCTTCCATGAGGACTGGGTTTTGGATTTTCGTAAGATAGACAATCTATTTTTCTACTGCATCGTCCAACTTGACGCCACACCTATGAGTGAGCTAACTGCTTTTATGACAGAAATTGAAGCACACGGCTGGCACAGCTGCCTCCACGGAAGAAAGCTTTATTTCATGCCCAAACAGCTTAATAAATGGAATGCAATAGAATACATAAAAAATATGCTTCCACCTCAGCATGTGATGGCTTCAGGAGATTCATACATGGATTTCGAGCTTCTGTCCATGGCAGATTATGCCATTCTACCCTCCCATGGTGAGATATGTAATAAATTGAATCCAGGGGAAAAGTGCATAATAACAAATAGCAAAGGGTTGCAAGCTTCTATTGAGATACTGCAAATCGTTGAGAGGCAGCTCAATGAGGTTCCAAAGTAATTTAAGGGTGATGATGAGATGAATAAAAAAAGAATATGGTTTAATAATTGGTTTAATACAGCTTACCATATAATAAACCTGATAAAGCAAAATAGCGAAATAGAATTTGAGGTCTTTGGTACAAACAGAAACCCCAATTCAGTTATTTTTAAGGCATGTGATTATTACGAAATTGAAAGAATGATTCCCGAAGATGAGTATGTTGACTTTTGTCTGGACTTTTGTAAAAAGCACCAAATCGACATATTTGCCCCTCGAACCAACATACTTACTATAACTCAAAGCTCTCAAAGATTTGAGGAAATCGGTGTTAAGCTATTGACTTGTTGCGATTCACAAAACACCAAGCTTTTATCTGACAAAGCCTTATTCTATGATCATTTAAGACAAAATACCGATCTTATTTCCAATCCCAGTCATAGATTGGATGGGAAAAGCCTATTTAATATACCAAAGTACTATGTGGTTAATAATGCCCAAGACTTTGAAAAAGCTTATACCAGCATATCTAATGAGGGCTTCAAGGTATGCTTTAAACCTGTCCATTCTGAAGGCGGTGCAGGATTTAGAATTATAGACGAGTCTGCTGGCTCTATAGACAGCCTTTTTTCTTTTGCAAGCTTAAGAGTCACATTGGATGATGTATTAAATCGGCTTTCTCAAAGGGATACATTTAAGAGCTTAATGGTTATGGAATTCATAGACGGATATGAATACAGCGTTGACTGCCTTGCTCTAGAAGGAAAGCTTCTGGCCGCTGTGCCTAGAAAGAAGCTTGATGGAAGGGCAAGACTCCTGCAAGACTCCCCTGAACTTAGGTATATCGCATCAGAACTGACCCGTGTTTTTAATCTGTCCTATGCATTTAATGTTCAGGTAAGATACGACAGTGATTGCCCAAAGATACTTGAGATTAATCCGAGAATGTCCGGAGGCGTATGGATATCCTGTCTTAGCGGCATAAATATGCCTTACTTGGCGGTTAAGCTTCTCTTGGACAGGGACCCTGACATAATGATGCCTGAACCTAAATTGGATATACTAGTTTCACAGATAGAAAAGGAAGTTTTGCTGTAGATTTAGTTTGCATAACTGCATATAAACATAAAAAATAGCATTAACGGCCATATAACAAAGGTCGAAAATGCTATCTTTTATTTATGATCACTTTAAATATTATTGTACCTCAAACATTGAAAGAGTGTACTCTTCAAATGTGTAATTTTGAACGTCTGCAGGCTTTACTGCAATATAGTATTTTTCATTAGCATTTAACATAGCTTTTACATAGCACTTTAATCTGTTATTTCTTGAATCGTAACTAATTACGGTCTTTTCAATCTGACTCTTATTTGAATTATATAAATACACATTTGTATATTTTGATTTGGGCAATTCAATTTGATACACACCAGTAGCTTTTGGTACTATATAAAAATAGTCCTTATCAGTAGCATTACTTACAGCCCCTTTGACTTCTTTCCCCATTTCAATACCTAAAGCAGTTTCAAAAGTATCCGGATAATCATCGATATATTTGTTGCAAGCATATGAATTATTGTTTTCAATGATCTCATCAATCTGATTATTTGTATCTATATTGATAATAATCTTATGACTTCCAGACTTTTCAGGGATCCAATCAGTTATACCGTTTAAGCCATTATTTACTTGAATACTGTTAGACTCTCCAACAACAATGTCAGCAGTACAATCAGCCCATAAAACATTCTTTTGATCATCAATATCAACTACAACTCTGAAGCTCCCTTTAGATGACACATCTCCTACATTTTTTATTTTAACATTTATTGCTGCGGGATTTCCCACTAATACAGACGCAATTTGTACATCTTCAATAGCAAGGTCAGGCTTTATACTTTTCGGCCTAATCAAGAATCGATATTCCCCATTACTTAAAGCAGAGCTATTTATTATAAAGTATTCATATCCAGCATTCAAATTATACTCATAATCGTTAATATACCCGACCTCTATACCATTGCTATCTACAATCTTACTTGATACCAAATAGCCCCTTATTGTTCTGAAAACATATATTCCAGATTTCTCTGGTACAAACTTAAAATAGTCTAAGTCACCTACCCCTTGAAAAGCTCCCAAAATTTCCCTTCCACTCTCTATAGGAGTAGCCCTACCCATAGTGTTCCCATGATCGTCCGCTAATGCTGTTACCGTTATGGAGTTACTTGGTAATGATTTCTTTCCTTCACTATCAAATGCCTTAATGTAAAACACATTTATCGAATTGGGCGTCATTTCATAATATACGAAATTTGTATTAGATGTAGTACCTACAACTTTTTCATTACAATATACCTCGTAACCGGATATGTTACTTCCTGATGCATTCCAATTTAACACAACCGTTGTCCCTGTATACCATAAGGAATTTAGCCCCTCCGGTGCTTTTAAGTCTTCTTCTATGATGCTAATTTCTATATTTTCATAATTATCACTAGTTGAATTGAAATGCTTTGATATTGCTATTACATCTTTTATATTAATTGATCCGTCCATATCAAAGTCACAGCTTGCATTATAATTGGCATCTGTCTTGACAGCATTAAAGGACTTGGCAATTTGAATAATATCACTCATATTAATAGAATCATCTTGTAATCCTTTTACAGGCATATCTCCGGCCCACATAAGAATTGATTGAGCTCCACCTACAAAAATTGATGAGTTTATTTGAATATCTTTGATTTCCCTTTTGAGATAACCAACCTTAGTAATTTCCAAACTGTATTTCAAATCAGGAGTTGACTGAAAACCGTTTATTTGAAAGTATCCGTTTTCATCTGAGATTGCACTTGCAGTTGTTCCAACAATTTGTATCTTGAATCCAGATTTTGCTTCCGAATTTAAATAGGTAATATCCGGTTCTATATACCCGCATATCTTTTGAATAGTCAAAGCATTAGAATTCAAAGGAAAAACAACTATGCCAATGACAAAAACACATAAAACCAAGATAAAGCACATTTTTACCCTAAATCTCATAAATACCCCCCCATATAAATAAAACAGTTAATTGAATAATGACAAACAAAACACAATTTATACTAAATATACTAATATTGTAATGCAAATAAGATAAACTTTTCAATAAAAATTTATCTTATTTGCCAGCTGACTCTATATTTATTGGTTAAATGTTAAGCAAAGTTAGAAAGTACTTGATACAAGCTTATATGTCTCACTGGTAAAATTATTGGAATCTGCTGAAAGCACAACTATGTAGTATTTCTGATTAGCAGCTAATGTAGCATTTACGTAGCAGCTATTCCTAGCTCCTCCCCTGGTAACAATTATTGTTTCTGCAGCCTTATTAAAATTCTTATCATAAACAAACACATTTGTATAATAAGATCCAGGTAGTTCAAATCTATAGTTTCCACTAGTTACTGGTGTAAAAGTGAAAAAATCTTTATCTTCAGAAAATGAAATATTACCGGATATATCGGCTCCTATTTGAATAGACTTGGCGGATTCCCAACTATCAGGATAATCATCAAAGAAAATATTGCATGATAATATGTTATTATTTTCAAAAATCTCACTTATTTTATTCATGCTATCAACATTAGCAGTTATCACATGATTACCAACCTGCGTTGCAGTCCATTTTGTTATACCGTTTAAGCCTCCATTAACAGCCAAAGTAACGGAATTACCAACTTCAATAGTCGTGTTGCAATCAGCCCAAAGCAAATTCTTTTTGCCATCAATATCAAACACTACCCTAAAGCTGCCAAGATTAGGAGCATCCCCGATATTAGTTATTCTTGCTCTTACTAATACAGGTTCACCTACCCATGATTTGTCTACTAGAATACGTTCTACAACCAAGTCGGGTTTTGACGTAACTTTTCTTATATAAAATCTATACTCACTAGGAGTAGATACGTTCTCAACCCCAAGTGTATATTCCTTATCGGACACTAAATAACACTGTTCAGTATTAAGGTCCGCTACTTTGTTTCCTGACTCATCATATAAATATGCATTTAACAAAAACCCAACATACATTTTGAATACATATGTCCCTGTTGTTTGAGGCTTAAATTTGAAATAATCAACAGCGTCACCTGTTTCCATTGATGCTATAATCTCTTTTTCACACTCAATTGGCGTTGCCTTATCAATGGTATTGCCATGATCATCTACAGGAGTAGTTATTCTTAAAATATTACTTGCATCGGATTTTACATTAGAACTTATTGCCTTAACGTAAATAGTATTTTCTTTATTTGGATTAAGTCCTGTACATACAGCATTAGTTGCCTTTACTGTTGTTATTATCTTATCATTAAAATATACTTCATACCCTGTTATAGTCATACTCTTTGACGCTGGGGCCTCCCAACTTAGTGAAGCCGTTGTTCCAGTATACCATAATGCCTTTAGGTTCTGGGGAGATCCAGGCCTGTCAGGTGCAACATAGCTGACCTTTTCAGCACCGTATGTATTTGGCACCGCATTAAAGTGCTTCGCCATAATAATAACATCTGCAACATTGACTGAATTATCAAGATTGAAGTCACAAATTTTATTATACTTACTTTCACTTAAAATTGTATTGTAAGCCTTTGCCATCTGTAAAACGTCAATAAAATTAATAACGTCGTCCTGTATATTATTAACAGGTAAATCCCCGGGCCACATTTTTACCGGTGCATCTTTAGTACCTATCAAAATTTCAGAGCTAATTGTCAGATCACTAATCTCTTTTCTCAAGTATCCGGCTTTTGAAAACCTAATCTTAACATTAATACTAGTAGATATAGGTATATTTAGCAACTCAAAATACCCATTATTGTCAGTAACATCATAATATGATGTTCCCACAATTTCCACTTTAAATCCCTCTTTAATCATGGAGTTGGTAGATGCAAAATCCGGGTCAACATATCCGCTTATTTTGTAGGTACCAGCCGTTGCTCCAAAGACCGATGTGAGATTTAAAAGTGATACGGTAATTAACGCCATTACTAAAGCTACCAATAACCTTCTAATTCTGATCATAACAATTACCTCCTAAAGTTGTTTATGAGTTAGTATTGGAAATGCATGTTATATCTGAATTTAATTAAAAATTTAATGATTTATTATAACACATAATAAGGCATACTAAAATATAATGCACTTTTATATGATAAAGTATTTTGCCAATATTAATTTTGCTAAAGTAAGTATTAACTCTATATGCTAATCCATAAACATCATACTATATATTCTACAAGTGTATTAACACTTTTCAGTCCAAAATAATGTGCTATAAATGCAATAGTTTGGGAAATAAAGAAAGTACTATGAAGATTTAGAATTCAAAGAACATATATCACTAAAACACTTTATGCTTAATTTATCTATTAATTTAAACGGTCATTAATAATATTATTAAAAGTGTTTACCTTATTGATATAATAATTAAGATATATAAACAGCAAATTAGAAACATCCTTCAATATAACAATAATCCGTAGTAAAGAGTATTAATGTTATCATTTGTCGCTTCTAATAAATTATATGTTTGTATGTATATAAATATATAAAAATATTTAAAAAATATAATAAATATTTAAAAAAATATAATAAATAAACGCCTCTACTAAGAATAATATATTTAATTACATGAAATGTCAATGATAATTATTTTAAGTTGTAAGCTGTGACACAAGCTTCTATCTCTATAGTCCGGGGCAATATTACGTTAAGGGATAGCTTCTCCAAATTCACCTCTCCCAAATCTTCCGGTTTAAGTGTTCCATCAAATGAAAACGGAAGGCAGTACTCTATATTATATGTATTGTCATCATCTTTTTCACTGATATAATTCAATACAACTTTAACATTTCCCGTTGTACAGCACATATTGGGGCAATAAGAATCATATGCACCGCAAATGCATGCATCAATTTTTTTAATTTCATATATATCCTTTTGGCCCTCATCCAATGCAAAACAACCTTTTAATATTTTCCTAGAATTTATTTTATTCTTTGACCCTGTAAGAATACTGGTTAATACGATTTCTGAATCCATAGCTTTTTATCCTTAAAAAAATTTATGTTACATATTATGCATACAAATATAAAAAAGTTACGATAAACATAACTTCTGCTTTTCAAAACATTAAGTTAATCGTAACTTTTTATACATCAAAAGATTTTTTGAAGGATAACGTTGCTCCATGAATTTTTAGCCATTGCTGTGCCTTTTTATATTCAGGCAAATAATAGGCTACCAGGCTCCAGAAGTCTTTTGAGTGATTGAGGTGCCTTAAATGACATACTTCATGAAGAACCACGTAATCAACAACCCAAAGTGGTGCCATAATAAGTTGCCAGTTAAAATTCAGGTTGCCTTCTCTAGAACAACTGCCCCACCTAGTTTTTTGTTCTTTAAGCCGAATAGCCTTAAACTTCAGCCCTGTAATGCTGCAAAAATGGTCAAGCCGTTCATTTAGTATAGCTGCAGCAGCTTTCCTATACCACTTTCTAAATACGCCTTCTACAAGTATCTGTCTTTCCTCCCCCGAAACTTTCTCATCCATAAGCACACAAAAAGCATCGCCCTCAAAGCTTACTGATGCGATGCTCTTTTTGTGTCCAACTATATTTATTTTATAATTATTACCCAAATACAGCAAAGTCTCGCCTGTTTCCCATTTTCTTTCCGGCATATTCTGCTTTTTCTGAAGCAGTTCCATATAATGCTTGGAAATCCAGCCGCTTTTCTCCTTTAATACTCGTTCAACATCACAAATTTTAACCTTCAGAGGCCTAACTATATAAAGCCCGTTGTTATCTATCACAAGCCTTATGTTCTTGGCTTTATTACTGTCTTTAATTTTATATGGGATAAAAGACTCTCCAATTTTAAGAGTATATTCTTTTGTGTTTTCCATATAATTTCTTCCCTCTAAAATATTTTACCGGAGGCTTTTCTTATTTCAAGTCCAGCCTTTTCCAATTTCCCTCTAATTTTTTCGTATTCCACAGGCCTTTTGATTTTAAGGGTTGTAGTCTTAATGATCTCATCGTTAGTCATTATAAAATAGCGAATGATTTTGTACTGGGGAAGATCCTTGTTAATCTCTTTTACTGCCTTTTCAAACATTGAGGCCAGTTCCTTCTCCGAAGGCACCTGTCCCTTATCTTCCACTAACTTTTCCTTATCTATAACCAGCTCGGCACACACCTGAACGTCACCATCCGATGCAACATTTCCCCATACAAAAGATTCCTTCACACCTTTTATATTATTAAGTAACACCTCATATTCTTCAGGAAATGCCTTTTTGCCATTGGCCAATACTATCATGGATTTTGCACGGCCGGTAATCCTTATTACCCCTTTATCATCTACAGTTCCCAGATCGCCTGTCTTGAACCATCCATCTGGTGTAATGACCTCTTTTGTTTCTTCCGGGTTTTCATAATAGCCCAGCATAACATTTTTACCGCGAACCATAATCTCACCCATACCGTTTTCGTCCATTGAGTCCAGCGTTACCTCAACTCCCCCTAAAGGATAACCGATAGATCCCGGAATGTTTATAAAATCATTGTTAGCAGCTACTACAGGTGAAGTTTCAGTCAATCCATACCCCTGGAGTATCTTGAAGCCTATATCCTCAAATCCAGTTATAACCTCTTTATCAAGGGGGGCCGCTCCAGATACCGCAAGCCTTAAGCATGGTCCCAATTGGCTGAATATGCCCTTAAATAGCTTCTTTCTTAAATCAATACCAACCATTCTTAAAGCACCGGATATTTTTAAAGCAGTACGAAACGACTTCTCCTTGCCGGATTTTTTTATTCCTTCCATGGTTTTTCTGTACAATGCTTCAAATATGGCTGGGACCGCTACCAATATAGATACATTGTACTCCTTAAGATTTTGCTGTACATATTTGATACCGTCACAATAAGCTATACAAACGCCACTGTATACCATAAATAAAAACCCTACAGTATTCTCAAAAGTATGATGGAGCGGAAGCAATGAGAGGTGCACATCGTTTCTGTACACCTTTATATCAGTTGTGACAGATGTAACATTGCTGGCAACATTGGCATGGGACAGCATTACACCTTTTGCCATGCTTGTAGTTCCTGATGTAAAAAGAAGCATGGACATTTTGTCTCTATCTATAACAGCATCTACAAAAGACCTGTCACCCTTACTCAAAAGTTTTTTTCCATGATCCTTGATTTGACTTAAGGATTTAAACTTGGATTTATCACCTTTAATATCCTTAATGTCATCCATACATATAAAACATTTTATTCTATTATTGGAAGTTGCAACCTCATCCATTACACTCTGGTAGGATGAACTGTAAAATATAGCCTCAACTCTTCCTCTTTCAATAAGGTTTTCAACCTCTTTTGCCGGAAGGTATTTATCCATAGGCACCATAACTCCTACACCATTTACTACAGATAAATAGCAAACCCCCCAGTCATATCTATTTTCACTCAGTATTGCAATGGATGCATCTTTTAAACCCATTGATATAAGTGCCGTACCGAGGCAGTCAATGTCGTCTGCAAACTCCGTATATGTTTTGCCTGTTATTTTTCCGCTCTTGTCTTTATATCTAAAACCTATATCATTACCGTATTTTCTTGCAGAGTCAACAAGCTCCTTGAGGTCTTTTACTACTCTCGGCTCATAGTATCCTGTTCCCTTTACTATCCTTCTGCCGTCTTTATTATAAATCTCAATGCCATTTTTCATATTCAGCACCATCCTTTTTGTTTTTTAAGGTGATTCATAATTTACAATAAAGTTCCTATTATCTCAAGTATATCCTCCTTGCCCTGCCTCGTTTGGGATGAAAACGGTATTATTTTTATATCAGGAGATATTTGCAGCTCCGTCCTAATAACCTGTACATGCTTTAAAATTTGCCCCTTTGATATTTTATCGGCTTTTGATGCAACTATTATATAGGGTATTTCACTATCCAATATCCATTTGTACATTATTTTATCATCTTTTGTAGGACTATGCCTTATATCAAGCAGCATAATTACCATCTTGAGGTTGGATCTTGTAAAAAGATATTGTTCTACAATAGTTTCCCATGACGATTTCTTGCCCTTGGATACACTTGCATATCCATAGCCCGGTAAGTCAACAAAAAACATTCTTTCATCTATATTAAAAAAGTTAATTGTTTTAGTCATTCCAGGAGTGCCTCCCACCCTGGCAAGATTTTTTCTATTGGTCAATGTATTCAAGATTGAAGACTTACCTACATTTGAGCGTCCTACAAAAGCAACCTCTGGAAAATCCGACACCGGATACTGTGCCGGACTAACCGCAGTAATTTCAAAATCAGCGTTTTTTATAATCAACTTTAGTCCTCCCGTTTTTCAATTAATGAAAAGTGGTTTATCTCTTAAACTTTTCACTCTGTATATTTTATTTATATTGTTTACTTTTTATAAAATAAATACTTATTTCAACTTCTCCATAATTGCACTTCTTATCTTTTCTGTAAGATCATTCGTATCCTTCTTTGCCACTTCGTCCTGTAAAATAGGCGGAAGAATAAATATTTCTACATTGGAAGGCTTTATAGCAAACTTCTTTTTAGACAGTATATTAATGGTACCTTTTATAACAACAGGCACAATAGGTGCACCGGATTTTACAGCAAGCTTTAAGCTTCCGGGCTTAAACTGACCCAATGTACCGTCAGAGCTCCTGGTTCCTTCCGGAAATATAACCATGGATTTACCTTTTTTAACCTGCTCTGCCCCTTGATTAATAGCTTTTAGTGACTGTTTGGGGTCATTTCTAACTATAAATACCCCGCCTAATTGCCTTATCCACATATTTAAAATAGGTATTTTTAACAGCTCAATCTTTGCAATAAATCCTTTTGGCTTCTCTATAAAACCTATCATTACGGGAATATCCAAATAACTCTGGTGGTTTGCTATAAACACAACACCTTTATCCTTCGGGATATTCTCCTGCCCAAAAACAGTCACCTTAGAGCCGGTAACCCAAATCACATGACGTGCCCACAAAGCTGCACGATAATTAATAAATTCGTTTGCTTCCTTTTCCAATCCCCTTTTATTTAATATGGCAAGCCTAACCCAAAATGTAAGGGAATACAAAAGATAGCCTATAAAATAAAGCAGAACAATTAAAGCTCTAATCATTTATACCTCCAAATATTTTACAAAAACCATTTTATACAATACTTGTTTTTATTATAGATAACCTTCTTTAAATCTAATATAATATATTTGTACCCATTGTGAAATATTAAAGTTAATATTTCACAATATTTTATGACAAAAACAAACTTTTGTCGATGTAACAAAGGAGCAGCCCAAATGGATTCTAGATCAATAAATTTAAGTGCCCTTCTCAAAGAGAAGGGGTGTAAACTAACCCTGCAAAGGCAGATTATCCTTGATATAATAGGAAGCTGCCAGGAAAAACATTTAAGTGCTGAAGAAATACACGATATGGTAAAAAAGTCTAACCCTGATATTGGCCTGGCAACCGTATACCGCACCATGCTTTTATTTAATGAAATAGGCATTGTCCATAAGCTTGATCTTGATGATGGGCTAGGTAGATATGAGCTTAACAGACAAAAAAGCAGCCATAGGCACCATCATCTTATTTGCACTTCCTGTAATGCGGTTATAGAAGTTGAAGAAGATCTTTTAGAATCTCTTGAGCAGCAAATACTAAACGAACATGGCTTTATCGTTAAGGATCATAGGGTAAAATTTTATGGTATCTGCAGCATGTGTACCACCACATAATTGAAAGCCACTTTAATGCCACTTTATATTATTTATCTTCTCTGAAATCCTGGGCACAAAAGAACTTTCCTGTGTCCCCATCATTATCCAAAAGAGCGGGTACCAGTGCACCTGGCAATACTGTTGTAACCTCATGCATTGCATTTTCACCACCCAAATCGGTTTTAAGCCAACCCGGATCCAGGAAGTTTACCAATACTCCGGTTCCTCTAAGATCTGCTGCCAAATCCATGGAATATTTATCTACTGCAGCCTTTGAAACACTGTAGGGTGCCAGCTGAGGTATGTCCTTTATTCCCGAGGTAAGGTTGATTATTCTGCCGAATCCCCTTTCTTTCATTCCAGGAGCAAAGGCATTGCAAGTCATAACAATGCTGTAAAAGTTAATCATGAATGTTTCCTTCCATTCATCAAGGGTTATATCGTAGATCTCTTTCCATTTATTCTGAATGGCTGCATTATTATAAAGTATGTCAATACAGTTGTGGTTTTTCTTAACTTCGCCAATCATCTTTTCTATATCATCAACTTTAGATAACTTACCTTCTACCACATCGGTCTTAATACCATACTCTTTCAAAAGCTCCAAGGTTTTTATACAATTTTCTTTTTTTCTGCCATGTACAATAACATTACATCCTTCCCTTGCCAGTCCCATTGCTATCTGCTGTCCTATCCCTCTTGCAGATCCTGTCACCAAAGCCCATTTCCCTTCCAACTTTTTCATAAGTAGCTCCCCTTTCAAAATTTTATAAAATTAAATTTGGCTTAAACGTTGTTTTTACAGATTTATTCGTGAATATCTATACCTGCTAACCGCATGAGGTAAACCGCATTTCTCGTAGTTGATACCCCATTTTTTAATTTGTAATCAAAGTTTATCCTGTTGTCCTTATAGTATTCTTCAAAATGGTAATTTTTAACTTCAAGCCCTTCCTTCTCAAGGTCACTAAGCTCAAGATCATGTGTGGATACAAGACCTGAGCAGTTTAGCTGGCAAAGCCTTTTAATTAGAACGCGTGCCCCCATATGCCTGTCTCTTGAATTAGTACCCTTAAATATCTCATCCAGCAGGAAGAAAACTTTCCTTCCGCTCTCTGCTCCATTTACTATTTCCTTAATCCTTAAAAGCTCAGCATAAAACGATGATATGCTCTTTCCCAGATCATCACTGACTCTCATACAGGTATAGATATCAGCAATAGATACTGAAAAGCTTTCGGCACAAACAGGGGCACCTGCATAAGCCAAAACTAGGTTAATCCCTACAGTACGCAGCAGTGTACTCTTTCCAGACATATTTGAACCTGTAATAAGAAGCACCTTTACGGGATTTTTGATTTTGAGGTCATTGCTAACTCCATTTTCCCCAAGCAAAGGATGACCTAGCCCTTTTGCTTCAATAAAAGGCCTTGATTCCTTAATATCAGGCATGGGCCAGTGAGGATTATCAAAACTGATTATGGCCAGGCCGCATAAAGCCTCAACCTTACCCAATGCTTGAAGCCAGGACAAAAGATATTTCCCCGAACTTTGTTTCCATTTCTCAATAGCTACCATACATTGGTAGTCCCAAAGAGTAAGAATATTCAGCAATTCAAAAAATGCACTATGTCGTGCTGATATGTTATCAATTATTTTTGACAGTCTATCCAGCTGTTTAAATGCTTTAAGGCCTTCATTATTTACCATTTGACCCTTAACAGCCTTGATATATCCAGATTTAAAATTATGCTTTTCAAAGTGCTTTAGGGCATTATAATAGACTTTTATATCCTTACTATATTTCTCCGCCAGTCCAAAGATCTCACTCCTTCGTTTTCTGTTGATTCGCAATAATGCAGCTTGCAATAACAGCAAAAGCAACGGGATATGAAAAGTTAAAAACTGTGTGTTTATAGCAAGTAGAATAAAAATCCCTGTAAACACAGGTAAAACTTTGACGGATGTGGAAATCCACTTCTTAAGATAAAAAGTTTCATGAACCAAGGCCCATTTTATAAGCTCTTCAGGGTCTATAGTCCTCCCTGGCACCCTCATGGCTTCAGCTTGGAATCTTTGCCTCCAGCCAAGCTTCATTGACAATTCCGCAACAGCCTGCTGCCTTTCAACTATTTCTTCAATGCTCTTAGGTGTATTTCCCAGTATATCTCTGAAATACCTTCTGCCATAATAGGTTTTTGAGGAGTTTATCCACTGGAACAAAGATCTATCGCCGAATATATCCAGGTCTTGAAAGTATCTGTGCCCTGCATCCGAATATTCCTCGCCCTTATCCTTAAATTCACTCCATTTACCTTCAAGTCTTTTTATGGAGTTAACATTTATATCTAATAAAAAATCAAGAAAATTTTTTATTCCTATAAGCTTCTCATGTTTAATAACAAGGTATACAAAAGCAGCAACAAATGCAATTATAGTAGCAATAAGCAATATATAAAGCTTAGCAAGGTATAACACTACCCCTACTGCAACTCCGGCTATAAAAACTCCCAGCCTTAAGTTACTTACCATATTTATAGTCTTTGTCTGGCTCTTTATTAGCTTGCTGTACTTATTTTTCCTCTTTGTGTATGAATTATAAGGTGTTTTCATCCGATTGTCTCCTTCTAAGGAACGGCTATATATTACCAGTTTTATATAAATTGAGCAACAAATTGTACTACAGCGATAACACCAATAAGTATTAAAGCCCCTACTCCAATTCTTGATATCCTATCTTGAAACGGAGCACTCCCCCTTACAATTAATATCAACCTATAGGGTATTTGTAGTGCCATAAAGGCATACAGCATAGCTGTGGCCTTATTGGAATTCCATGCAGATACTAAAGATAGCTTGCTCATATAAGCAAAGCTTCTTGTACCTCCACATGACGGACATTTATATCCTGAAACTGTTTTAAAAACACATGGCATCCTGACTTCATAAAAACCATCATGAAATCTGAATGCCACCCCTTGCCCATCTGTTTTTATAAAAAACGAACCAATAATCGGCACCAAGCATATTAAAACTAACATTAAATTTAATAGTAAATTATCTCTTTTCAAGTTTTATTCCTGCGTTATCACTATTTATATTTTTGTAAGTCTACTAAAAGCTATTGTTATCATTGTTTAACTCGTTCATTTTCTGAAAGTAAGTATTCCAGTCAAATCCTTGCAAATTATATACTATAAGAATTAGAATTAGTACTCCTAATAAAATTCCTACAAAGCCAGTAATAATCCCTGCAATGGCAAAACCGCTTCCTTTTTCTCTTCCTTGTGAGTTATCTATCTTTTTCTTCGCCATGAACCCGAATATTACCCCTAGTATACCAGGAATAATACCTATCCCATAGCAGCACCCCAAAACAACTGATGCTATACCTAAAACCATTGATGCAATTGAAAAACCGTTGGTTGCAACTGGCATAGGCGGCGGTGCAAAACTGTTGTATTGATTATAATTATCCAACTGAGTACCGCAGCTTACACATACATTATCAAAATCCTGATTTGAATAGTTGCATTTTGGACAGATTTTCATCAGTCAGCCTCCCGTCATTGATTTACCTTATAAAAAGGCACATCAAAATTTTATATTAAATTTGGCAATATTACAATATAGTGCATAAATTTTTATTATAATAGTGTTATCCGAATAAAATTTCTTTTTCATGCCTTAATGTGAATATATTAGGCATTGATAATTTGAAATTTTTTTGATAAATTTTAATCATATAATTAATCATATTATTGTATTTCGTTTTATTTATCTTTATTCAAAAGTTCCCATAGAAATATTGTTTATTCTATCTTCTTAAGCTAAATTAATTAAAAGGAGCCGATAATCTATGAAAAAAATCCTGAGCAAGAAAAATCTACTGGTGGCATCCACAGTTATCGCTTCGCTGCTTCTATCGTCATGCGGTTCTACCTCCGGCACTCCGGAGAAGGAAGCCGACAAAATGCCTGGCTCCATTATAGCAGGTTCAAAACCATCAGGCACACAAATACAAACAAACATTCCACAGCCAACACCTACACCAGTCCCAGAAAAGAAGACAGTTAAAGCCAAAGGCCTTTACCTTACAGCATCTTCCGCTGGTGGAAGATTAAAGCACTATATCGAGCTTGCAAACACTACTGAAATTAACAGTTATGTCATTGACTACAAAAATGATGAAGGTATAGTAAGTGTTAATTCATCAGTTCCAGCAGCAAAGGAGGTTAAAGCCATTCAACCGATATATGATGCTGAGAAGGTAACCAAGGAGCTTCGTGACAACAATATTTATTCTATAGCTAGAATAGTTTGCTTTAAAGATCCATTCTTCTCTAAAGGTAAGCCTCAAGCTGCTATAAAGAATAAAAGCGGAGACTTATTTATCCACAATGGGGTAACATGGGTAAACCCTTACAGCAAAGAAGCATGGCAGTATAATATTGACCTTGCAAAAGAGGCTCTGGCAAAAGGTTTTGATGAAGTACAATTTGATTATGTTAGATTTCCTGATGGGAAAAAGAGCAATATGGTATTTGGGGACACTAGCAATAAAATGATGTATGAAACTATTAATGAATTTTTGGCTGAAGCAAGAAAGCAAATGCCTAATGCTGTTCTTTCTGCAGACGTATTTGCAATTATATGCGAAACCCCTGGGGATAACGAGGGTATAGGCCAATACCTTGAACTTATAGGAAAAGATATTGACTATATATGCCCCATGGCTTATCCATCCCATTACGCTTTAGGTCAGATAATCAATGGAACTGCATTCAAAAAACCCGACTTTGAACCCTACGGAGTTATTAAAAACACACTTGTAAAAGCTAAAACACGCTTTGCCAAGGTTGATGGACCTACACCAAAGGTAAGAACCTACCTACAGGATTTTGATGCCTCTTGGATAGGCAAGGGAAACTGGCAGCGTTATGGTGATGAACAGATAAGGCAACAGATACAGGGCGTTTATGATGCAGGCTATGAGGAATGGTTCCTATGGGATCCAATGAACACTTATCACGAGGGAGCTCTGAAAAAAGAATAGAAAGTCTTTGACATAAAGTAAGGGGGCTTGAATGGCCCCCGTTTTTATTTTGAATAAAACTACCTAAAAGCTTATTTCACTAAATGCCAGGCTCTATATGTATACTCACGTTTGTATTTTTTAATACCTCTTCCAAGTCACTTTCTATGCTGTCACTAAGTTTATGGGATTGCTCAACCGAAATATCTTTGTTTACGGTCATGTGAAAGTCTATGTATTTGATGCTTCCTGATTTTCTGGTCCTTAACTCATGAAAATCAATAATCTCATTTTTATATCGGTTTATGACGCTCTTTATTTTTTCTTCATCGCCATCGGATAGCTTTGTATCCAATAAGGGGCAATACGCATTCCATATAAGTGAAATTGACTCTTTTAAAATCAACAATGCAACTAATATTGCTACAATGGGATCAAGTATGGAAATACCAGTAAACTTTATTAGCAACATGCCTATACCAACCCCTAGAGAGGTATACACATCAGTCTTAAGATGAAGAGCGTCAGCCTCTAGTGCTACTGAGTCAACCTGTTTTGCCACCCTGTAAAGCTTTCTAGATACAAAAAAGTTCACTGTCGCTGATATAAACATGACCAAAAGAGCTATGTTGGTTTCACCAATGTGTGTAGGTCGTATAATCTTTTTTATAGCTTCCCAGATTATAATTACAGCTGCCACTAAAATCAAAAGACCTTCAATAACTCCAGAAACATTTTCAACTTTTCCATGTCCGTAAGGATGGTCTTTATCTGCAGGCTTTGCAGATATTTTTACCGAAAAAAATGCAATTAATGCCGCAACCAAATCCATTCCTGAATGAATAGCCTCGGAAATTATACTGACCGAACCGCTTAAAATACCTGCGATTACCTTTAATAAAATTAAAAACGAATTAGAAACAACCGATAAAATGGCAACCCTTGTTTTAATACCTAAATCATCCATACTCTAAATCCCTCCACAATTTCCCACAACATTAAAAAACCTGCAAAACTATAAGTATTTAACAATATAGTCCCACAGGCATTTTTTACCCTGCTGCCGTTAAGCCGGCCCGGCTCCACAAAGTCCACGACTCAGTGGCCTGATCCATTTTACTCTTCAATTTAAAGTGATTAAGAGTTATTATATAATAATTAGGGAAGTACTGTCAATAAAATTGGTAATGGTTTTTGTTGAAATGCTGCTTAACCTTTTTTATTGTTTCTTCTTCAGGTTCCGGCATTCCGAGATAAAAACCCTGGACCACATCGCAGTTAGTATTAACCAGGTGCTGATATTGTTCGTAGGTTTCAACTCCTTCTCCGATAACCATTAGCCCCATCTTTTGACCTATATGTACAATGGAATCTGTGATATCAGTACTTATACCAATATCATCTATAAATTCCTTATCTATTTTCAATGTATTTACCGGAAGATTCTTTAGATAGCTTAATGACGAAAACCCTTTACCAAAATCATCAAGAGATATCTTTATGCCATGCTCCTTAAGTTTTTTTAGTTTCGTAAGATTATCATCTATAGATTGAATAAGTACGGACTCTGTAAGCTCAATTTCCAGAAATCCCGGTTCTATTCCGGCTTCATTAATTATACCTAACACTTTATCAACGAAATCCTCCTGAGCTAATTGAACTACAGAAATATTTACAGAAATGCTATAAAATTTTGCACCTTCCTTATGCAGTCTCTTATTAAATAAACAGGCTTGTTTTAGAACCCACTCACCCATAGGAATAATAAAACCGTTTTCTTCAGCAAGCCCAATAAACCTGCTTGGCATAACCAACCCGTATTGAGGACTGTTCCACCTTATAAGTGCCTCAAACCCATAAATATCTTTTGTTTTTGTTGTATATTGAGGTTGATAGTATAGTTCAAACTCATTGTTTTCCAATGCCTTTCTCAGATTGCTGGCAAGTATGACCTTTTCCATTATTTCATCGTTAAGTGATTTGGTATATATCTTATAATTTGATTTTCCTTTTCTTTTAGCATAATTCATAGCAGTATCGGCATTTTTTAATAATGTGTCAAAATCTTGAGACTCATCAGGAAATAAAGCAACCCCCATACTTGCCGTAATATAAAATATATCACCATTCACATTAAAGGTTTTGGAAAATACACCCGTTATTTTGTCTAAATATTCCTTAATAGAAGAATCTGATCTAATACTCGGTATAAGTATGGCAAATTCATCTCCCCCAGGCCTTGATACCATACATGGGCTGTCAAACATGGAAATCAGCATATTACTAAGTTCTACAAGAAGGACATCCCCGTAATAATGACCAAATGAATCATTTAAAAGCTTGAAGTTATCTATGTCAATAAGCACCAACATTCCAGAATCTCCGTTTTTCATAGAATCCTCTATAACTCGTCCCGCACACTCCTTAAGGACGAGCTTGTTTGGAAGACCCGTTAGCAAATCATAATAGGCCAGCTTTTTAATCATTTGTTCATGATTTTTTTTATCATTAATATTTGTAATTGAGCCTGCCACTCTGACAATATTACCTGACTCATCCTTTACTGCCTTCCCCTTTATCAAAATCCATAGATAGTCAAGTTTTTTTGTCTTTATTCTTACTTCATATGAGAAGTTAGGTGTTGCTCCTTCAAAATGCCGCCTTTTAGCTTCCTCAGCCCACTCAATATCTTCCTGATGGCAGAGAGCTTTAAGGTCATCTAATGAATGCCCAATTTCATCTCTATCATACCCAGTAATTTCATAAAACTTGTCTGAATAAAAAAGCCTGTTATCAGAAGCATTCCAATCCCATATTGCATCATTAGACCCTTCTAATGAAAGCTGATACCGCTGCTCGCTGTCCATGAGCTTGTTCTTTGTAATATTAAGCTCGTCATATTTATTTTTCAACTCTTCTTGAGATGCTTCCAACTCTCTTAGCACCCAGGTAAGTTTAGCATTATTATTCCTTATGTTTATTTCTGCTTCAATTCTTTCTGTCAGATCCATTCCTATAAGGTTTATTATAAAAAATATGGATTTGTCCTTATAATTATCCTTCATGTTTACATTCCATAAAATATGAAGCAGCTTACCGTCTTTACGCTTTAGTGACATCTGCACATTTCCCGAACAATTGGATTTTTTTAATGCATTGCGAATCTCAAAAAATTTTACCCTGTCTTCCTTGTCAAGCATTTCAATAAAGCTTTTGTTTATTACATCCTTTGAGCTGTATTGAGTTGTAATTTCTGCATATTTATTAAAGAACAAAATGGTTCCATCATACTTTAGTCTTAAGGAAAGGATATTTGCAATATCTATGAGGTCTCTTGATGCATCTTCCTCATATATAAGCCTCCTTTTCAAGTACTGACTGTATATTCCGGATAATACAGAAATGAGAACAAACAATAAGATAACAATGTTTATTACATAAATGATCTTACTTACCTTTTCAGTAGCCTGGGCTTTAGAAGCTGTTACAGCTATTGACCAATCTGTGCCATTAACAGGTGAGTAACCTATATAGTAAGTCATTCCCTCCATTGTATACTCTCCAGATCCCGGCATACCCATCATCATATTGTCTCCAAGCCTTTTCAATTCTTCTCGGCTTTGATCACTTCTTAATTTATCGAAATAACTTTTGATAGAATATGCCTTTTGTTGATCTCCGCATGCTATTACTGAGCCCTCTCTATTTATCACAAAAGCAATACTGTCATTTCCGAATTTTATTTTTGAAACAATATCATTTATATAATTGATATTATATGTGGAATGTACTACACCAATAATACTTCCACCTTCATCTTTTTGAGGAACAGCAAATGCCACTACTGTACTGCCATCAACCCTACTTATGACCGGACCTTGAATATTCTTTTTACCCTTTAAAGCCCTTTGAAAATACGCTCTGTCCCAGTTGTTGAATTTTTTCCCGTCAGTTGTAAAAGAATTACCATTTAGATCAGATATTCCATACCTGATTGGGCTCTTTAATGCTGCCTGCCTTTTCATTTCCTGTAGTTTGGTATCAATATTTTTATGCGGATCGGAAACTATGCTTTGTGCCGCAATAGAACTAAGCAAATCAAGATTTAGTCTGAGTTCTGATTCAACTGTCTGGGCACCTTGCCTTGATAGATCCACGAGAGATTCCATAACATTGCTTTTTAAATTTTCATAGGCTAGATAATAAGTCGAGCCGCCTATCACCAGTATTGCAATAACCGTTAATATTGTATAAAAGGCTTTAGGTCTATTATAAACCCGAATTTTCATGAAACTCCTCCATCATAAAAAGCTTTATAATACAGAGTTCAAGCATATTTGATATTTAAAACACATTACAATTGGGGAACATCAAACGAAAAGTCAACATGTAGTTCTACAAATAGTCAATGTAATAGATAAATCACTTTAATATAAATAATACAGACTTGCTAATAATTATATATTATGTAAATGGATTTTGGAATAACCAAATTATAAAATTTTGGACAAAAAAATAAATAATAAACTGTGAAGATAAAATATACCTTATATCAGCTTATTATTTATTTAAAGATAGTGTTATGCTGTTATTATTTACTAAATTAAAAGTGTTAATAATCTTACATTTGGCGAAGCAAATAACGAACGGTTCAACGGGATTTGCGACAGACAAATGTTATAGATTTATCACTTTTAATTTAAATTCAAAATTAATTTACACTTTGCAGCAGTTCCTCATCTTTAGTTTCAATACCAACTTTATCTTCCTTTGAAACAACAGACATTTTCTCCCATGCCCTCGAACGCCATCTTTTAAGCATCACTATTCCTCTTATCCATTCATCCATCGCAAAAGCTGTCCACACACCTATAAGACCTAAATGTAGAACAACACCTAGAAAATATGACATAAACACTGCAACCGACCACATTGAGACCAATCCCAAATACAGGATAAACCTTGCATCCCCAGCACCCTTCAGTGAGAATCCTACAACAAGATTAAACGATCTGCCTGGTTCAAGTATAACAGTTATAGCAAACAACATTCCTCCAATTGTTATAATGTTCTCATTATCTGTAAAAAACCCCAAAAATACTTTTCCGAATATAAAAAACATTACAGCTACGATAAATGATACTGTAACAGCAATTTTAAGACTTCGCAGGCATGTCTTATATGCATCATCAGTTCTTCCTGCTCCAATAAGGTGTCCTATCATTATCTGTGTAGCCTGACCTGTAGCCAAACCAAACAGCATTATATAAAACATCAGGTTGAAAACATAAAATCTTGTTTGGAGTGCATACTCTCCCATATATGTTGCTATTAAGCCGGTTATAACAACCTGGGATATGTTATATGATATGGATTCTCCTGCGGAAGGACCTCCAATCTTGAAAATGCTTTTTAGTATTTGTGCTATGGCATTCTTGGGCATTTTTAGCACTTCTACCACAGAAAACCTTAATCCAACCTTATTCTTTAGGATAATAAAAATTACAATAAGACCAATAAGCTGACTGGAAACCGTTGATATGGCAACACCTTTAACTCCTAATACAGGCATTCCAAACATACCATAAATGAACATAAAATTTCCCAGTATATTAAGTGCATTTGCACCCATATTTACATACATCGGATATTTAACATGACCATGGCTTCTTAATATAGCTGAAATTGTTATGCTAACTGCCTGTATAAATGAAAATGAACCCAGTATAGATAAAAATTCTTTTGAATATTGATAAACATCTCTCTGAAAATTCATTAGTCCAAGTATTTTTCCAGAAAACACAAGCAATATAACACTTATGAATAGTCCAAAGACCAGATTAAACATTATTGATACCATTGCAACATCAGAAGCCTTTTTATTATTTCTGGCACCAAGATACTGGGAAATAATTATCGACGATCCTCCCGATACCATCTGAAATAACAGTATCAGTATTGATACATATTGGTTTGCAGCTCCAACCCCTGCAACTGCATTATCGTTATATCCACTCAGCATAAATGTATCCACAGTACCAAAAAGCATCCTTAAAAACGTTTCAATAAGAATTGGCCATAAAAGTGCGAAAAGTGTTATTCGTTTGTCAAGAACCTGCCCTTTTTCCATTTGATCAACTCCTGTAAAGTTTGATTTTTAACATCAAGTCAAAGAACAAAATCACTTAGTGATCTTGCAACCTTAACGCCTACCTCTAATTATTTTAATGTTTGAAAATTGGAAGCCGCGGAAAGTTTTCCGTATTGGAATTTCAATCAAGAGGCTTACGAATTTTTATGATAAGATTCAACCCGGTAGTCTTAACTTATATCACAAATTATATTAATATTATAAGGCTATATACTTATAAAAACAATTCATTATATTATTCATTTTTTCAAAATCTTACGATAAAATATATATGGGCATACAATTTGTGAGGTGTAAAATGAAAAGAAAGATGTTACCAATTAAATGCGAAAACAGGGATTTATCACCACTGGTACTCAAGTCACTATTTTTTACCCAGGGAGCTAATCTACCCAGAGGCTACCGCCTTAGAGAGCGATACGTATATGATTATGAATTGGAGCTCATTGTCTTTAGCGAGGGCTCTATGGTCATTGAGGACCAGACTTATCCTATTCGTCAGGGAGACGTTATTTTCAGAAAGCCCGGCCAGTACACTCAGGGAATTATGCCTTACAGCTGTTATTTTATCAGCATTGATCTTATTGGTAATACCGGAAAGGACCCTTCCTCATATGATATTTACAAAAAGCAGAATTATCAAAATTCTCTTATTAATCCTATAATTGATTCTATCCCCACAGTGTTCCACCCTCCCCACGCGGAAAAATATCAGTTTGTTTTTGATTCAATTTTAAAAGAGTATATTGCCTCATCGTCAGGTACTGAACTAATTATGAAATCTTATGCTTTAAACCTGCTATATATGCTTTATCAGGACTGTATAAACCCATTAATCAACAAGACAGTTCCCATGTCACCCCATTATGGAACAATCAAAAAGGTTATTGAATTTATTGATGAGAATATTGAAAAGAAAATATTGCTTAACGACTTGGCCGGACTTACCAACTTAAGCCCTAATCACTTTCATAAGGTTTTTTCCGAGACAATGGGAGTTACCCCTAATCTTTTTATAACAAAGCTTCGTCTTGATAAGGCTAAAGATCTTTTAATAAGGACGGATTTACCTGTGTCAGATATATCGGCAAAATGCGGCTTTGACAACATACCTTATTTCAGTTATTTATTTAAAAAACAGATTAAACTGTCACCGGGAGAGTTTCGGAAGAAGCACAGCTATATATGATCTATACCCATAAAATGCAGAATAATTCTTTAGACACAAAAATAAGAGCTGCGAGAATTGTAGATTCTTCACAGCTCTTATTTAATTTTTAGTTTTGATCTATTTTCATATATACATTTACAGTAAAAGGTGTAATAGTTGTTGATATAACCTTATCAGGTATTACTGCTCTGGTTTTCTCGCCACCTATACCTGTTTCATACCCTGAATATTCAATTTCATATTCTACCTTGCAATCACCAGCCAAAAATGTAACCGGTTTATAATTCTGTCCTTTGCCCAGTTTATCTACTAATACAAATTTTATATCTGTTATTTTTTTATCGTTAAATAATAAGTTATCAGGTATAACATATGTTACTTTGTTAGTAATTGTGTCTCCCGTTCCGTTAACTATAACAGGTGCTTGGGAACTTGTCATAATATCCCCAGTTATAGTCTGTGTACCGTCTGCATTTTTTGTTGATTTAAACCCTGAAGGAAGTTTGCTGTCATTTAACAGCTTTGCACCTTTAGGAAGTTTAAATTCAAACTTTGCAGATAAAATCTTTACAGAGTAGGAATTTTCCAGCTGTTCTAATACATTATCTATTATTGTAGACAATTCCGATTCATTTACAGGCTCCGAGCTGTACAACGAAAATGTACTGCCAGGATTAGCTTTCTCAAATTCTTTTTTAAGCTTTTTAATAATAGGTACAGTCTCATCATTTATTTTTGCTGCAATATTACTTAAAGCAGTGTTAACACTAAGCCAATTGTCATGTTCCTTAGGCAAATAGTTTATGAAATACGGTACAATTGAACTTTCGGTAGCCATTTTACCTATTTCAATTGCATACTCACTTGGCTTTTTGGGGTCTGGATCATCTACAAAGTTATCACTATTTGTTAAATCTATAGCACCCTTGTAATTTACCCCTTTATTATCTACAGTGTATCGGTTGGGAACACTTCCTGAGATTACAATTATAGATTTTGAAGCAATGCTGTTACTTTTGGTAAGAAGGTGGTACGCCTTTCTTAAACCGTCGCCTAAATTGCTCTTTCCCAATATATCATCAAACTTTATATTGTTCATTTTGGAATACAAAGCTACTTTACCCGCTTCAGTAGCAATATTATACAGCTTATTGTCAGTATCATTTCCGTTGAAATCATACTTTACGACATTAACTCTGGTAGCTGTTCCCGACAACGGATAATTGGCAACAAATTTCTCTATTTCTGCCATCATAGTTTCTGCAGGTGTGGGTAATTTAGTTATTTCATCAACAACCTCATCAATGGCACCTGTTTTATAATTGACAGTTAATTTGGATTGTATGGAGTTTAACCTTTTGGCTACTACACTTCCATTAACCGTTACATCCGATCCCTGTAAAACAATATCCCCCTCAGGAGCATACAGCTTTCCGTTAAAAGTTGATAAGTTGGTCTCAAGCCTAATACTCCCTTTTTCTGAGTAAATCATGGAATCTACTTGGTCATCTGGACCAACGGGCGGTGTTATTACTTTTCCACCTTGAATAATAACATCTCCCCCAGCTATCAAAATCCCTTTACCCTGAAAAATCAGGTCTTTTGAAAGCCAAACGGGACGATCATGAAATCTGAGAATCATGTTATCCGGGATAGTCAAGGTCCCCTCTATATAAAACTTGCCATCTCTTTCACCAATCTTTGTTTCTTTATTTAGTTCTTTTAAGTCTTTATAAGCAGGTCTGCTATCATTAATGTATGGCATACTTCTATAATCCCCGAAGTAGAAATCCTTTGTTCTATTGAAGACACTCTGCTTGGTGGGATCAGTCAGATCATCTGCCAAATCCATCATCTCAATCCATGGAGATTTGACGAATGAATCTGTAGAAATTTTATCATCTTTATCTATTATTGTACCCGTGTTGGGAACCAACTTTCCATCTACTATGGTTCCACCGTCAACAACAGATCTTACATACTCTATGGTGTTAACTTTGGAACCGTTATTTGTTACGGAATGATTGTTACCTCTTATAACCACATCCCCGTTGGCATGAATTTTACCGTTTATTATTTGTCTATCCCCCTGGATATTGAAAGCCTCTTCATTCCCTCCGCTAAACAGGGCAAAATCAAACGGATCTGGCTTTGGAGTAGGTCTTTCGTTTAAACTTCCTGATGTGTCAAACAAAAAAACTATTTCCTTATCATTAACCGCTGGATTATTGATAGTAAAACCACTGTCTTGATTGAAGGTAATATTTCTTTTTTGGTTTACCTCAACCTTATTCCCGCCATCCCCTGCTTTAAAATCAACCGTACGATTTAATACCGGACTTTGGACAACTGCCGCAGACGCAGGTAGAAAATTCAATCCTGCCGTCAATACGGCTGTCAATAAAACCGCTATTCCTTTTCTTCCCATAAATAAACCCCCTTTTTATTCTGAGAACAATTTTTATAACAAAATACACTTATCCTTTTATTAATTCTTTATCATGTATTCCGCCACTTTTGTTTTTTTACCGTTTGTAAAGTCATAAATATATATATAATTTACCTTATCGATTTTCAAACTCCGAAATCTTCCACATTCAAAATTAAAATAATCTCCATCCTTCTCCAATAAATCAAAATTTGCAAATACATATTTATCGGGATTTTCATATAGGTATGCGTATAGATCTCTTGCGTCGGTATTTACCTTACCTGTAACCAAATACGTTTTTGCCTTGTAATCTATATCCACTTTATCTATTGACACATTTAAATCCCCGAGAGAAACACTTTCCCCAATATCTTTTATTTTGTCTTCATAAGTAATGGTTACTGTCTTTGTCTTACCATCCCAATCAACTACAGCTCCAATGCTTTCTCCAATAAACCTCAGAGGGACGAATGTCCTGCTGCTTGTTATCTCCGGTGGTGCATCAAGTCCTTTTTTTGTACCATTTACATAAGCTGTTGAATCGTTGATTTTCAAACTTATTTCTGTCTTTCCTGTGGCCAAAACAGTTTTGTTTGTAGGATTCCACTGTACATCCAACCCGAAGGCTTCAAATATCTTCCTGAAAGGCACCAGAGTCCTGGAATTTTTTATGTATGGGTTTACATCAAACTCAAGCCTTTCACCGTTTAAAAACACCTTAATTTCGTTACTACCGGATCCTTCAGCTGTACTTATGTTTGCTGTCATGCTGCCGCACATAATGATGATGATTAAAAAAATGAGCACATGTCTAATTTTTTCGTGCAATCTCTTCATCCCGCATAACCCCCTATTAATACTATTATATACCATGGAAAATCTTTTTTCACTAATATTTTTTGGTTTTATGTCTATTTTTTTTGTCTATTCTGCTGGTACTGCAACTTTTATAACAATTTGGTCTTTAGATGCTTCAATGACAATACTTTTTCCTATGTCAAATCCAAATTTCTTAAGCCATTTCCCGGCAATATTAATAGCAGGAGTATCGTCCTCCAGCCAAAAATCCGATACCTTCATAATAAGAACCATGTATGACCCCAAATATTTTATACTGCTATATTATATGAGGACGGCAGCTTTTCTTGCCATAAGTTTAATATTATATTCGTGTAAAAGATTTATCCCTTATCAGCTACCAATATCAAAACGCTGGATGAAACAATCAGAGCAGCACCTATTACCTCATGAACGGAAAGTGCCTCATTTAGAAATAGAATCCCGAGAAGTGCAGTAAAAACACAGGTACTCATTGACAGAACCCCGCCCACCGCAGCTTTGCAGTATTTGTAAGCTGAAGTCATCATGACCTGTGCCAACATTCCCAAAAATCCTGTAATAAGGAGCAGTGCATATTGCATTGGGTTTGGCCATTTCCAAGTGGGTATGGCGAAAATTAGAGATGCAATTAGGCCGAAAGAACAAAAATAAAAGAAAATTGTCCAAGCCGATTCATTACGCTTTCTAAGCTGGCGTACACTGACAATTGCAAAACCGCCTAAAACGCCTGATGCCAACGAAAGCATGTCTGCATAATTAATTGAACTCATATCGGGACGAACTAAAACGATTATACCAACCCATGCGATTAAAATACTTATCGTCATCTTTGCAGTTATTTTTTCTTTCAAAACCAAAATGGCTATCAGAGCAGCAAAAATAGGATGTGTATTATTAAGGACTACGCTGTTGGTGAGGGTACCGTTCGCAATGCCTATGAAAAGCAGCAAAACAGCACTTCCCCCAAAAACCCCTCTAGCAACCAAAAGCCTTTTATTGCTTGAAGAAATATTCACAACCCCCGCAAGTGAAAGCATCAACACAGTAACTACACCGAAAAGCAGCCTGAAAAATGCCACCTCCGAACCGGAAAAATCCTCTGATGCCAACTTTGCAGTATAATTCATTGTAGCAAATAATATGGATGATACAAGCATTTGCAGGGGCCCTAATACAAACTTTTTCTCTCTTTCAGATAAATTAATCTTCTTCATCTTCCTCAGGCATATCCCAATTGTGGTAAACATTCTGTACATCATCCATGTCTTCCAGGTGTTCTATTAATCTATCCATAAACTCAATCTGTTTTGGTTCAACAAGCTTTGTCATTGTTGCAGGTATCATTGTAAGCTCTGCTTCAATAAACTCATAGCCCTTTTGCTCAAGGCTCTGCCTGACATTGGAAAACTCCTCCACAGAAGTAGATATTTCATAATACTCCTCTTCACTCTTAAAATCTTCTGCACCTGCATCTATGGCTTCCATCATCAGATCATCTTCATTTATTTTGCTGCTTTTTTCTATCATCATTACGCCTTTTTTACTGAACATAAAGGACACACATCCCGTTGTTCCAAGATTGCCACCGAATTTGTCAAAGTAATGACGTACATCACCGGCTGTCCTGTTTTTGTTGTCGGTCATTGCTTCTACAATAACGGCAACTCCCCCAGGGCCATACCCTTCATAGGTTATTTCCTCATAATTTGATCCATCCTGCTCTCCGGATGCTTTCTTTATACATCTCATAATATTTTCATTTGGCATATTGGATGCTTTTGCTTTAGCTATTGCATCCTTTAATTTGGGATTTGCTTCAGGATCCGGTCCGCCTTGCTTTACGATAACACTAATCTCTCTGCCGAGCTTAGTAAATAATTTTCCCTTTTGTGCGTCGGTTTTTTCTTTTTTTCTTTTAATATTAGCCCACTTCGAATGTCCGGACATAATATACCTCCTGTAAAAACTAATGAATAATAAACCACCTTACGGTCGCATGTTATAAATTATAATTTAAAAACATAAATTAATAAAGTCGTTTTTTGCTTTTACAATTATAAATATAATTTCGAGAAATATATTTACATTCTTTCTTTGTTTATGTATTATATATATGTTATTTTATGGTTATCGAAGGAGTTAATTACATGCCTAAAAGATTTAATCATATAAAATTAACAAACCATACCTACAAAATATTGATAAAGCTATTAATGGTCATATCTGTTGCCATCGTTTTTTTTGCTCTGTTCTACTTTCTTTACAGCAGCCTTATGCTGAGCTCTGATAGCTTTATATTTATACAACTTATTACAATAGTAATACTGGTAGCTTCGTTAGCTATTATACAATTTCTGAAACACAATCCTTCGAGCAAAAGTTCCCGCGAGGATTGCGGGAAGGAATTACATCCAGATTTGGCTCCTTCTCAACTAAAGCTTTTAGAAGAACTAACCATACTCAATAAGCAACTGACTGAAAATGACAAAAGAAAAACCGAGTTCTTTTCCAACATATCTCACGAGTTAAAGACACCCATAAGTATTATTCTGGGGGCTATACAATTGATTGAAGCAAAATGCCCTCCTTACATAAACGATAAAAGAAAATCATCAAAATACCATAAAACTATCAAGCATAACTGTTATCGACTACTAAGGCTAATAAACAATCTGCTTGACATAACCAGAATGGATTCAGGCTTTATTAAACTTAATACAATAAATTATAATATAGTGTATTTGATTGAGGAAATTGTACAATCCATTGCGCCTTACTCAAATCAAAAGGGATTAATAATGGAATTCGATACCGAAGAAGAAGAAATATTCATGTCGGTGGATGTGGATAAAATAGAAAGAATAATACTAAACCTGTTATCGAATGCAATTAAGTTTACTCCGGCAGGAGGTAAAATTTTTATAAATATAAAGCGAAATGGAGACAGTGTTCTTGTTTCTGTAAAGGATACAGGTCCTGGTATCCCTAAAAGTCTTCATTCAGAGATTTTTGACCGTTTTAAGCAAACAAACAGCAGTCTGACCCGCGAAAACGAAGGCAGTGGAATCGGGCTTTCTCTTGTAAAATCATTTGTAAGTCTTCACAACGGAAACATTAGCCTAAATAGCGAGGAGGGCCATGGAAGCGAATTCATAATAGAATTGCCCGTACTATTAAACTGTGAGTCAAGGGAGCCTGTAACGGTTAATTCCAGCAACGGGCATAGGATAATAGAGGCAATAAATATCGAATTTTCGGATATATATTAAAATGTGAGTTATATGGTAACTCTTAAATTTCTATAATCCTTCCATTTTCATCTACAGTTACATAAACCTCACCTTTAACATCAACAATTGCTCTTGCATTAGTTAGTTCGGTCATATTATCTATAAACACCCCTACCATATCAACAGGGATATACACTGTTAATTCTACATCTTGCTCATAATTAATTTCTTTTATGATATAATCACCGGCCATTAACCTGTTCTGTACTTTTCCAAATATAGTATACTCAACTATAATAGTAACCTGCTGGCACAACAGCCTTTTTATTATGTTGGCTGCCTCAATTCCTGCTGCCGCACATTTGCCATAAGCCCTGATAAGCCCTGCTGCCCCAAGCAATGTCCCCCCAAAGTACCTTGTTACCACAACTACTACATTCTGTATACCCGTTCTCTTTATGACCTCAAGAACAGGTATTCCTGCGGTACCGGAAGGTTCTCCGTCATCACTGAACCGTTGGATCACATTATCTGCACATATATGATAGGCATATACGTTATGGGTAGCATCCCAGTACTGTGTCTTGAGCCGGTTAATAAATTCCAACGCTTCTTCTTCGCATATTACAGGCTTTACCGATGCAATAAATTTGGACTTTTTTTCTTCTATTTGTGCCACTGCTTCATTTAATACTGTTTTATATTCCTTAACCAATCGTGCTTACTCTCATTCCTATAAATTATTTGTACACTAAAAAGATAGCAATATTTTATCTACCGCTATCTTTTATATTAGCACTAATATTTTATTGATTAAAGAATTTAAATAAAATTAATTTATTTTTATATTTTTTATCTCCTAAACTGTAATACATTCAATCTCTTTAATTTTTTTAAAAGAAAGGTTAACAAGGGATTTATCCTGACTGTAAGTAATACGTCTTATGGCGTCATCAATTTCAAAATAACCGCCGTCAGTAAATTGCTCATCAGTATTAATTTTGTAATCTTCATTTGAGGATCTCATTATATACCAAGTAATTTTGTTATAGACAGGTCTTTGACGTGTTACAGAAAAGAATTCGTAATTTGTACATCCAGCAGTTGTTACTATTTCAGCAGATATTCCGGCCTCTTCCTTTACTCTTCTTATGGCTACTTCACTTGAAAAGTCACCTTTTCTAATAATACCTTTTGGTAGAACCCACTCGTCCTTCTCGTTCTTTAAAAGAAAAACCTTATTGTTGTAAAAAACAACTCCACCTGCACAATTCCTTACAAGCATATATAAAACCCCTTTCAATTATATTATGAATACGTATTTCAAGGTGCAATAGCCCAAAAGCACCTAAAAATTAATTTTATGGGAATATTAGCTTTAGTATATTAAATGCAAGTTTTAGATTTTATTAAAAACAATTATTAATGCTTTTAATTTGTTAAAATAGAAAATATTACTTCTTATATATTATATTACTATTTATTGTACATTAATTCAATGAAAAGTTTTAATTAATAAAAAAGATCTTACTTTTTTTATATATCAAAAGTAAAATCTTTTTAATCCTTATAAATACTTTTTAATTTTATCAATTTTTGTGTTTCTAATTACAGCCCTAACCTTTATTCCATCCTCTATATACTCAGTTTGAGACACCTTCCCGTTTTCATATAGGTACGGCAGAACCCATCCTTCACTGTATGGTATGGTAAACTCTACGTCCGTTTCATTCTCCGAAAGCAATTCCGAAATTCCTAAAATAAGCTCTGGGATTCCTTGCCCTGTAACTGCTGAAATCTCATAAATTTTACAATCTCTATCAGGTATTCTGATATTGTGCGTGCCCTCAAGCATATCAACCTTGTTTAAAACCAGAACCATGGGCTTTTGTAGAGCTTCCAGGCTGTCCAATATACCCATGACAACAGCAATTTGCTCTTCGGCCTCCTCATTAGCCGCATCCACCACATGCAGCAAAACATCGGAATACACAACCTCTTCCAATGTAGACTTAAACGCTTCCACCAGCTCATGGGGCAACTTTCTGATAAATCCTACAGTGTCAACAAGGAGGGCAGTTTTACCATCAGCTAGATGAAACTTTCTTGCAGTTGGATCTAATGTTGCAAAAAGTTTATCTTCAGCAAACACATCAGAATTGCAAAGCTTATTCATTAAAGTTGACTTGCCTGCGTTTGTATAGCCCACCAATGCTATCGAAGGGACCGTATTCTTTTTTCTCGCTTCCCTTGTACGGCTTCTTCTTATACTTAATTGGTTGAGCTCAGATTCGAGAAAGTTAATCCGCCTTCTAATATGACGTCTGTCAACTTCCAGCTTCTTTTCCCCTGGCCCTCTTGTACCTATACCTCCACCTAGCCTTGATAATTGACCTCCCATACCGATAAGTCTGGGGAGCCTATACTTTAGCTGTGCCAACTCCACCTGGAGCTTGCCTTCTTTAGATCGTGCCCTCTGGGCAAATATATCCAGTATCAGAGTAGTCCTGTCAACAACTTTTGCTCCTGTTACATCCTCTATATTCCTAACCTGTGCTCCAGAAAGCTCCACATCGAAAATCAGTGTATCCACCCCTGATGCCTGGCACAAAAGCCCTATCTCTTCTGCCTTTCCTCTTCCGATATAGAAGGCAGGATCTTTAACAGGCTTTTTCTGAAGTATTTTGTCTATAACAACAGCACCGGAAGTGTTTGCAAGCTCTTCCAACTCATCAAGGGATCTCTCCGCTTCACTTTTATCACCGATCATCCTACCGGACAACGTTTCCAAACCTACAAGAATAGCTTTCTCCGCTTCAAGATCATTTTCATAGAAGGCAGATTTGCTGTTTTTATCCCGCTCAAGTATAAGCCCGAATATATAATCCAGCTCAGGGTCTTGGGGCTGAAAAGGCCCAAAAATATCCGCAGAGTTAAATTCCCCCGATTCATCCCTTGAAGCTACGGAAACATAGGCCTCAGTGAGCTCTCCATCCTTTACTCCCAAAGCAATCATAGCATCAAGCCTGAGATTTACCAGGGAGCTTATATCTACAGATGATAATTGCCCTGTAGCGTTTGGGTGGGTATGAATACACCGTATACCTGAAAGCCGCATTTTGCTTTTGCGTCCCTCAAGCTCAGGCAGTGATACCGTTGAGCTGTCTCCAATGCTAATATCGGTAACATTTCCCTTTCTGTCAAGATAAACAGCAATTTCTCTGTTTATTTTTTGAGTAAAAAAAGTAAGCTTTTGAACAAGTTCTTGAGGTATCAGGTCTCCCGATTCAAAAGTCATATCAAAAATGCCTTCAATTTCAGTAAGTACTGATTCCCTAATGGATTCAAGATTTCCAATTATATTAATAAAATTCACCCCTAGAATACTTAGGTATTTAGTAAATAATTTATATTATAGCATACATATGCCAGTCAGCAAGGCCCCTCCTACCATAAAGTTAAATATTTTTATAAATAATGTTATTAGTCTCCTTCAATTATACACTCCTGTTGGGACTTAAGTTTTTCCAAGTACCTTCTCAACACATTTTGCTGACCATACTCCATGTGAATAATTCTAAGCCCATAGTCATACACATATTCATTTCTCGCGGACCAAACTATCTCTGCTGTTAAATTAACAGGAGTATTATCCAGATACATTTTCACATCAATATTTTGCTTGGCTTCAATATCCTTTTTAGAGCATATTAAAAGACCATTAAAGCTTATGTTTTTCACTACAGCTATAAATTCAGACTTGCCGTTTCTTAAAAATATGCTGGAGTACAATGATACCGGAAATCTTTCGAAGGCCCTGTTATTAATAACATATTCTTCGTTTTCTACCACCAGCTCTAATGCATTCTTATCTATATTTATATTAACGATATGGCAGCTTGTAGTATAAATACTATCACTGCACTTGAAAGCTATGGCTATTGTATCGCCTTCAAACAACATGCAGTCTGCAAACTCTCTCATGATTTTAACAGTTATAAGCTGTCTTCCACTTTCATGATCCTGTACATCAATTACCTGACTCCTTAAAACATTGGTTGAATGATGGCTTATGGAGATAATTTCACCAGGTTTTATAAACATTGATTCTGCTCCTTTATTTTAAGAATCAAACCAATATTTTTATCGGCATAAAAGTGAAATGTTTTAACAAATGAATGAGTTTAACTAAATTTATAAACCTTTATACAACAAAATATGAATAACCAACGTAATATTTTGACATAATATACTAGTAAGCATGGTATTTACATGCTTAAATCATTAGATTTTTAGGAGGTACAGTACTGAATGATTGGTACAGTGAAATGGTTTAGTTCGGAAAAAGGCTTTGGATTTATTGAAAGGGATAACGGAGAAGATGTTTTTGTACACTTCTCTGCAATTAAAGGAGAGGGCTATAAGTCACTTTCAGAAGGCCAAAAAGTTGAATTTGATTTGGAAAAAGGCCAGCGTGGTCCGCAAGCTGCAAATGTAAGATTATCTTAGTCAGGTATTTACATTTGGATGCATGTATAAAGTATATTATCTTTAAAGTTATGATAAACGTTTATTATCTTTGTAAATAACTTGTAAATATTTTGAAATATTTTAACAAATGTTGCTTAATATAAAATATTGTGATATACTTATGAAGTTAGTCTCTATATAAGTCGGATTGATTTTCTGAATATAACTCTCTTTAATTTTTTGGAGTGAAAAGTCAGGAATAATTAGATCCAAATAAATAAAGGGAGGTATATAGACATGGCTGATAAAACTATAACTTGCAAGGATTGCAACACAGATTTCATTTTCAATGAAAGCGAGCAGGCTTTCTACAAAGAAAAGGGATTTGAAAATGAACCACAAAGATGTCCTGACTGCAGAAGAGCAAGAAAGCAGCAGAGAAGCAATAACAACAGAGGCGGCGGAAGAAGCTTCGGCGGTGGTAACAGGTGGTAATTTAGAGGAGAGCTTAGCTCTCCTTTTTGTTTTCATTAAGTTATTTTACCTTGCTTAGAATTTTAGCTATGTTTTTGTTTTTTAAATTTTTAGCATAATCCATAGCTGTGCGTCCATCTTTGTCTTTCAAATTCATATCAGCCTTATTTTCAACTAAAACTCTGACGTTATCTTCCCAGCCGCAGGAAACAGCTCGTATTAATGCAGTTTCACCCTTATTGTTCTGGTAATTGATGTTTGCTCCCTTTTTTATTACATATTCCAGTATGTTCCTGCTCCCATTTTCACCAGCCGTAATTATTGCTGTATTCCGGTTATTCCACTCATTTTGAAACTCCAGATTAGATCCTTTCTCCACTAGCATTTTAACAATATTAAAATCCCCGACAGAAATTGCAGTCATTAAAGCACTATATCCATCAATGTCATCCATATCTGCACCATTCTTGAGCAAATATTCCACGGCTTCTGCATTTCCATAAGAAATAGCTCCCCTTAGAAAGTCTCCTTCATTCCTGAATCCATTAATATTTACCCCTAAATCAAGAAAGAATTTAATATCATTTAAGTCAGAAAGGACTGGAAATAAATCGCCATAAACATCATGTTTCTTGTAAAGGTCAACACCATTAGCCAAAAAGAATTTAAATGCCTCATAATTTTTCTTTGTGCATGCTCTCTGAGCAGCTCTCCATAAGACATCATCATTTACTGGAAAACCATGATCAAGTATCATTTGAATTATTTTAACATTTCCGTTTTCAGCAGCGTCAAACAATACATTGACTTCTCCTCCCAATTCAGGCTCAAATGGCTTAATGTTCGATCCTCTTTTTATCAAATACTCAACCGTGTCAAGTTGACCATTAATTACTGCAAAATTCAAAGCTGAGTTATCGCTTGAGTCTCGTGCTTGAATGTTAACCCCTTTACTTACTAAATATTTAACAACATCAAGGTTCCCATAATACGAGGCAATCATAAGAGGCGTATACTTATTCTTATCAGTATAGCTTAAGTCAAGTCCTTTTAATTCCAACAGTTTGATTGTCTCCACACTGCCAAAAGCAGCAGTAAAAAATAATATCTTCCACTCATCGTCTCTTTTAATTTTATTTTCTTTTACAAATTCAATTAGTTTTGATGATTGTCCAAGCATTGCTGCCTCCAAAGTAGGATCAAGCCCTGATTGGTATCCTTCCTTTATTAGGCCTTCCAGTATCCTTTTCTGTACTCCCAGGTTTGGTGTAATATATGTACTTCTTCCCTCCAATGCAGCTTTTAACGTAACAGGCCTGATTTTAGCCCCATGTTCCAAAAGCATAGTAACTATTGTGTCGATGTTTTTTTCTGTCGCTGTTGCCCTACCATTATTATTAAGTACACGTTCAAGTGCAGTGTAGCCATTACACTCTATATCAATTTTGGCTCCATGCTTTATTAAAAATTCACATTTATGTACATCTATATTACTTGCTGCCCACAATAAATAAGTTGAACCTTCAGATGTAGTATAATTAACATCTGCCCCAATCTTAACAAGATACTCAGGCACTCTTAAATTGTTGTTTTGTGCATGATTATATGCAAGCCATAATGGATTGGTCTCCGGAGTAATGATTCCCTTCAACTTATTTATGTCAGCTCCATCATCAATAGCTTCCTTAATCATCTCCAGGTTTTCATATTTAATACCGTCAAATAATTTACCATCGCAGTCCGAACTGCCTAATAATCCGGTAATATTTACACAGGAAGATAAAAGCAATCCTATCGTAATTATAATAATCATTGAAACTAACCTTTTGCCCTGTCTCATCACATATGCCCCTTATGCTATATTATAAATTATAATTTAATTCTAACACACAATATGGAAAGCTGAAAGGCATATCTAATTGATGTATAAACCTAGAATAACCTATAGATACGCCTCTCCAGCCTACATAATAAACAAACTTAATTAAAATAATTTGTTAAATCAAAAAACTTTTCAAAATACTGTAAATAGCTCATAAGTCTGTTATAGGCAGCTTTGACTTGGTCTTTTATTTCACCTAGGTCTACTAAGATAAAATAATATTTTTCATTGATTCATCTTGTTCTTTCTTTTTGCCCGAAAAACATCAAATAACAATATTTCACGCATAATAAATCACTAAAGTGTATATACTTATATTGACCAAGTATTAAGCTAACCCAAAAATTAACATTTACATTTGCAAGAATGTGTGTTACATTATTAAAGCACGTTAAATTATCGCGGGGTGGAGCAGTCGGTAGCTCGTCGGGCTCATAACCCGAAGGCCGTTGGTTCAAGTCCAGCTCCCGCAACTAAAACAAAAACCTCTTGTTCGTCGGAACAAGAGGTTTTTAATTTTTATATTCTACTTTAAAAAGTGTATAATTATGTTGGCTATGGAAACATATAAAACAACCTGGCCTATGGCAGCTCCCATATTGTTCTGCTCATAAACCTCCGCCCATATATTCACCTTCAAAATAGCTGCAAAAATCCATTTCATTAAATATGCCAATACTAGAAAAACCGCCAGCCCGATAGCACATACCACCATAAGATCGATAAAATCAAACTCCAACTGATACTGTATAATATGAGTCAGGATAGTTTCAACTGCCAGAACAAACCCTCCAAGTGCCACCCCTGCTGCAGGGTTATTATCTACGAATATTTCTTTAAAAAGAGTTGTTTTTGATCTTAAAACCATCTCATATACAATCAGTGCCATTAATGAATAAACAACAACCGTCAGCATCTTAAAGAGAGATGAAAATAATTCTTCCGGCATGAAGTCCATAAACATTATTACACTTACCGATACAATTGAAAGCGTTGCTGAAAACAATGAAGCAGCTACGTTTTTCTGATTGTAAACCTCGTTGTTAAGGCTTATTTTGCCTTCAATATCCGGCGGGCTTATCTGTCTTATTGCCAGGTTGGAAAACAGACGCAAAACGGTAAAAAGGACTATAAATCCTGCTTCATAACCAATACAAATCAAAAGATCCATAAATACATCTTCATGAGCAGGTCCTTCAATTGCCTTTGCTGCCAGGTATAGAGTGGGGAATATAAACGCCCCTAAAAACTCAATCCATGCTGCAAGGTTATCCTTTTCAAACAATGCGTCCTTTAGATTTATTTTTCGCAGAATTATCTTAGAATACATAAACCATCCCAGTATGAATCCTATTAAAATAATAGGTATATTAAATAACAAGTTATTGCCTAAAAACTCCAAGTAGCCTCGTAAATCCATCACTACCCCTCCTTATAAATAGTATTATTCTCCCTGATAAACCTTATAGAATATATCTTCAATCATTTCTCCGACAAAGATCCTGAACATTCCTGTATCCTCAAGCATTTCAACATTTAGGTATTCATCCCTGCCGTCCACAGATCTGCTGTAGTCCCACAGCTTTACGCGTATCTCACGCTCTACATCCTCCGATTGAACATCATAAACCCTGATCCGTCCTGATATTCCATCGATTCGGTCTTCTTCCTCAGGCATATAGCATCTCTCATACTCATCCCCTTCCGGTGATGTGAGATATCTTTGACCAGCCACGTTAAACAAAAAATCCTCATCAAAGGGTATGGTATCTACCATACTGTATAAGTAAGTTTCCAAACTATCATTGTTATCCTTGAAAACCTCAAGGACATACTCGGTGTTTTCCGATTTTGAATATATAACATATCTTGAATAGGACTTTTCTCCTACATTCATCTCAATTACTTTCATAAACTTGAAAATACCTTTGTTTTTAAGCTCTCCCACATTGAACTCAACCATGGAATTTGGCGTTATCTGCAATGGGTTATACACTTTTGTTATTACCGAGCTTTTATTAAATCCGAACATTTTATGCCTCCTTTTTGAGTACCAGTCATATTAATGCAACAATCATATTAATACATCCTGCTCTGACCCCTTGGTTTTTTAGGCCGCGAAACTCTCCTTATGATAGCTATAAGGATTACAATTATTATTAGTATTATTATTATTGTTACTATTGGATTACCCACTCTTGAAGGATATCTGTTAGAGTAATAGATAGTATCAACATTTCTTCGCTGATAATCGTCTGAAAACTGGAGATCAGGATCAACATCAGAATCTAAATAGTCGTCATCCCTTGCTATGTTTCTTGCCTCCAATGCCCTTACCCTCGCCTCCATCTGAGCAAAATGTGCAGCATCAAAGTAGTTTTTGTACGGATGAATGTCCATCCAATGATGATACCAAAATAGTTCGGATGCTCTCATAAGAAACCACAAATCCCAGGGCCCGACTGATGCATACCCGTAGGAGAAAGGACTTCTGAAATAGCCTGTGTTATAGTTGACTATTACAGTCCTGGAGCTATAATAATTTATCCTCTGGGGCCTTGTCTTCAAAGCTTCTTCAAAATCCATCCTGTTGCTTACATTATACTTTTTCTTCATCGACAAATCATAAACCTTTTTCTGATCCGCATTTAAGCTGGCATTATACTTCTTAACAGATGCCTGCTTTTTATAAGTATCCTCCATGTATGTTTTCTTTGAGGAATTTAACTTGCTGCTTTTTGAAGCACTTCCGGTCGAACTGCTGGAACTGCTCCAACCGCTTGAGCTTCCGGAACTCTTCGAACCGCTCGAACTTCCAGAGCTGCTTGAGCTCTTTGAAGAACTCTTTTTAGAGCTTGATGACCCCGAATATCCGGAAGAGCTCTTGGTACTCTTAGTACTTTTACTGGAAGACCCGGAATAGCTTTTTGAACTTGAAAAGCCCGAGCTTCGAGAACTTCTGCTTCCCGAATAGCTTCTCCTGGCATATACGTCACAGACTTGTGTAAATAAAAAAATTAAAACAAATAATAGTGCTAATATTCTTTTTCGCATTTTTTCACCCCTGGAAAATTATTTATCACCAATCACCAATATAAAAATCATTAATTTATTTGATTTTTATATAAAAGATTTACAAATCCTATTATAACATTTACAGATGAAACCGCAATGCGGATTTAAAACCATAGAAGCCCGCCATGATAAATTACAGTTTCCACATGTAACGGGACCAAATAAATTCCATTCTTAATCCGCACAGCTATTTCCTGGACAATAATGAAACTTTCCCATTCATATCTCAACTACGCTTGACACGAACACCTGTTCGTGCAATAATTATTATGTTGAAATAATTTCAAAGACTAAAGGTATTGCAAAAATACTGATAATTCAATAAAATCATATAGTGTAGCAAAATGGTAAAGGATGGTTATTAATGACAAAGAACACCAAAGCTGACAAGTATGGTAATGAAAGTATATCTTCATTAAAAGGGGCGGACAGGGTTAGACTGCGTCCAGGAGTTATATTCGGTTCTGACGGCCTTGAAGGATGCCAGCATTCGGTATTTGAGATACTCTCAAATTCCATAGACGAGGCAAAGGAAGGCTATGGCAATATTATAGAGGTAACAAGGTTTAATGATAATTCCATAATGGTTAAAGACTACGGAAGAGGAATTCCCCTTGACTATAATCCAAAAGAGGAAAGGTTCAACTGGGAGTTGGTTTTCTGCGAACTCTATGCCGGAGGCAAATATAAAAACAATTCAGGGGAAAATTACGAATTCAGTCTTGGGTTAAACGGTCTGGGGAGCTGTGCAACTCAATACAGCTCCGAGTATATGGATGTCACTGTTTTCAGAGATGGGTTTAAACACGATCTTCACTTTGAAAAGGGTGAAAACATAGGCGGCTTGAAAAAAGAAAAATGCAGCTATAAAAGCACAGGAACCTGCATAAAGTGGAAGCCTGACCTGGAAGTATTCACAGATATAAACATTCCACTAGAGCACTTCAAAACAGTCCTTAAAAAGCAGGCGGTAGTTAACTCAGGCATTTTATTCAAGCTATTTGATGAAGAATCCGGAGAAGGCTTTGAATTCTATTACGAAAACGGTATTGTTGATTATATAAAAGAAATTAGCGGTGACAAGAGCTTTACCGATGTACAGTTCTATGAAACATCTACAAAAGGAAGAGACAGGGAGGATAAACCGGAGTATAAGGTTAAAATACAGATTGCCTTTTGCTTCAATAATGAAATTAATCTTCTTGAATACTACCATAATTCCAGCTTCCTTGAATACGGTGGTGCACCTGATAAAGCAGTAAAGGCTGCTTTGGTATATGAAATTGACAAATGCCTAAAAGCAAGAAACAAGTACAATAAAGACGAAGCAAGGATCACATTTACAGATATTCAGGACAGCCTTATACTGGTAACCAATTCGTTTTCCACAATTACCAGCTATGAAAACCAGACCAAGAAATCCATAACCAACAAATTTATTCAAGAAGCAATGGCGGATTTCTTAAAACAGCAGCTGGAAATCTATTTTATAGAAAACAGAATGGAAAGTGAAAAAATATTAGAACAGGTAATTGTAAATAAACGCAGTAGAGAAACAGCAGAAAAAACGAGGATAAATATAAAAAAGAAGCTAAACGGCACAATTGATATTTCAAACCGCGTAAAAAAGTTCGTTGACTGCAGGACAAAGGACTTGTCAAAACGAGAGCTTTATATAGTTGAGGGTGATTCAGCCTTAGGCTCTTGTAAGCTTGGCAGGGATTCAGAGTTTCAGGCAATTATGCCAGTAAGGGGAAAAATATTAAACTGCCTCAAGGCCGAGTATGACAGCATATTTAAAAACGATATTATTGTGGATCTTTTAAAGGTCTTAGGGTGCGGAGTTGAAATAAATTCGAAGCATAACAAGGATCTTAACACCTTTGACATGAACAATCTTCGCTGGGACAAAATAATAATATGCACCGATGCTGATGTGGACGGATTCCAGATACGTACACTGATACTTGCCATGCTGTACCGTCTGGTCCCTACTCTCATACAGGAAGGAAAAGTTTATATAGCTGAGTCTCCTCTATATGAGATAACATATAAAAACAAGTCTTATTTTGCTTATTCGGACAAGGAGAAAGTAGAAATTACCGCTAAAATGAATGGGAAGTTTTCAATCCAACGTTCAAAGGGTCTTGGCGAGAATCAGCCTGAAATGATGTGGCAAACCACTATGAACCCGGAAACCCGCAGGCTTATACAAGTTGTACCTGATGACTACAAAAAGACCGCAGAGTATTTTGATTTGCTTCTTGGTGACAATCTACCGGGAAGAAAGAGCTTTATTGAAGAGCATGGTTACAAGTACCTTGAGATGATTGATGTTAGTTAAGGTATGATTGATGTATAGATTAATTGTTTTAAACAGTTAAGGAGAAAATACGCAATGTCACATAAAAATAAAATTGAGCAAAAAATTGTTGAGACGCTTGAGAAAAATTACATGCCTTATGCTATGAGTGTCATAGTTTCAAGGGCAATACCCGAAATAGACGGATTTAAGCCTTCCCACAGGAAGCTTCTTTATACCATGTACAAAATGGGCCTTCTTACTGGGAACAGAACCAAGTCTGCCAATGTTGTAGGCCAGACAATGAAACTCAACCCCCATGGTGATATGGCTATATATGAAACACTGGTGAGATTGACCCGGGGAAATGATGCTTTACTTCACCCTTATATAGATTCAAAGGGAAACTTCGGGAAACAGTACTCAAGGGATATGAGATTTGCAGCTCCTCGTTATACAGAGGTTAAGCTTGATAAGATTTGTGAGGAGCTTTTTAGAGATCTGGAAAAAAATGCTGTTAACTTTGTAGATAACTATGACGGTACCATGAAGGAACCCACCTTGTTTCCTACAACCTACCCCAATTTGCTTGTTAATGCAAATCAAGGCATAGCAGTGGGAATGGCAAGCAACATATGCAGTTTTAACCTACGGGAAGTTTGCGAGACCGCCATACAGTTTATAAACAATGAGAATGTTGATATATTACAATATTTGAAAGCCCCTGATCTTTCAACAGGTGGTCAGTTGATTTATGTGGAAAAGGACATAAATGACATATATAATACAGGAAGGGGCAGCTTCAAGCTCCGTGCGAAGTACAAATTCGATAAGGAAAACAACTGTATAGAGGTTTATGAAATACCTTATACCACAACCACTGAATCAATAATAGATTCAGTCATTGACTGTGTCAAGGACGGTAAGATAAAAGACGTAACCGATGTTCGCGATGAAACAGACCTGAGCGGTCTGAAAATCACTCTGGATCTTAAAAGAAATACTGATCCCGAGGCGTTAATGAATAAGCTGTATAAACTTACCCCGCTGCAGGATTCTTTTAGCTGTAATTTTAACATCCTTGTAAATGGCAGTCCGAAGGTTATGGGAATCAGGGAAATACTCAGAGAGTGGGCAATTTTCAGGATAAACTGCATAAAACGTCAAACCCTCTTTGATATTGGCAAGAAAAAAGATAAACTCCATCTTCTCTTAGGTCTTAGAAAAATACTTTTGGACATTGACAAGGCAATTAAGATAATAAGGCAAACAGAAGAGGATTCACAAGTAATTCCCAACCTTATGAACGGATTTACAATTGATAATATCCAGGCTGAGTTTATTGCTGAAATAAAGCTCAGGAACCTGAATAAGGAGTACATTTTAAACAGGGTCAGCGAAATTGAAAACCTGCAGAAGGACATTGAAGAGCTTGAAAAGATTTATAGCGACGAAAAGAAGATTCGCAAAATTATTACTAAGCAGCTTTCTGAAGTCATGAAAAAATATGGTCATGACAGGCGTACTGAGATAATCCATGAACATCATATAGAGGAGATAACCCATGAGCACTTTATTGAGGATTACAATTTAAAGCTTTTCCTTACAGACCACAACTATTTAAAGAAAATCGCTCTTACATCACTGCGTACAAGTCCTGATCACAAGCTTAAGGATGATGACTTTATAATGCAGGAGCTGGAGTCCCATAATAAATCGGATTTACTCCTTTTCTCCAACAAATTTACGGTCTATAAGATGAAAACATACGAGCTTAATGACTGCAAGGCAAGTAGCCTTGGCGAATACCTTACCAATGTGCTTCAACTGGAAGCTGATGAAAAGATCATTTACCTGACTGCAACGGATGATTATAAGGGGTATATGCTGTTCTTCTTTGAAAATGGAAAAGCAGCCAAAATTGATTTAAACAGTTATGCTACAAAAACCAATCGTAAAAAACTGGCTAATGCATATTCCAATCTGTCGCCTCTTATAAGCATTATGTATATTAATGAAGATATTGATCTTGTAGCTTACAGCAATATTGACAAGGTGTTGATATTCAATACCTCCTCGATAAATCCCAAAACTACGAGAGACTCTCAAGGCGTTCAGGTGCTTCTTTCTAAAAAGGGAAGTACGCTTACAAAAGTAAAAACAATCAATGAAGTTAATTTCAATAGCCTCGACTACTACAGGACAAAAAACATTCCCGCAGTGGGTTGCTATCTGAAGGATGAAGACCGGGAAGATAACCAAATAAGATTGGATATCTAAAATTACTGAACAAAGCTAATCCCAATGTGATTTTGCAACCTTTATAAAATAGGATAGCCGGCAAAAAGCCAGCTATCCTATTTTATTGAACAATTTATTTTTCGCTTAAACTAAAACTACAAAGTATTTATTATAAGCGATTTGACGAGGTTATTTTCCTTCAAAGTTACGTTCGGCCATCTCAATAGCTTTCCTGACAATGTTACCGCAGTTCCTTGACGATACCGATCCCCAACCTTCAGTTTCAACCGTGTTGTAGACTCCAAGTTCCTTTGCTATCTCAGTCTTAAGCTTATCAGACATGATACTGCTTCTGTGTCTACTCACAGCAAATACCTCCTCGTTTTTTTAAATTTTACACATAATTCAGTTTACTAAAGCTAAAATACAAACATCAATTAAAAGCATTCAGTCTTACATTTGGCAGTGATTATAACGAAAGCTATAACATTATTATGTGACAGACAAATGTAAGAGGTTATTCAATTTTCAAATGTTTAAGTTATCATTAATCCGATACATTTGCCTATCACAAATTATTAAAAATAATTTTGCACTGCCAAATGTAAGATTAATATAATAACTTTATTAGCAATAGCTATTTAGCATGCATGCCTTCAAACTGTAATATCAGTGTAATTTCGTTAAACGTTAGTCATTCAAAACCATTATGACAATTTCGTTTAACTTCGAAATGCTTAAAACTTAAATCATATAAGTTTTATCAAGCACTTCTGATATTATTATTATCCTAATACCTTATTTTATTACTAGAACTTTTTGCTATATCTTCTGCAATAGTCACTTTACTTTTATTGCTTTTTCAATTTCTCCGGCTTGGCTGGTATTGATATTTCTGAAAGTGCTTTTGATGCCTCTGTATCAAAACGGTTATCAGCAGCCATATCACCTAATGAAAGTATTCCAACAAGCATATTATTCTCCACAACAGGCAGCCTTCTTATTTGATTTTGAGACATTATCTTTGTTGCATCATCAATATCAGTATCTGGGGATATTGTTGTAACCTGTGATGTCATAACATCCTTTACAGGTGTTTCACTTGGACTTTTCCCATGTGCGATATTCCTTACGACTATATCTCTGTCGGTGACCAATCCTATAACACCATTCTGGTCACAAACAGGAATAGCACCCACATTATGCTTCTGCATTAGTTGTGCAGCTTCAACAACTGTACTCATAGGATTAACATAAGCTATATTTTTTGTCATAATTTCTTTTACCTTCAAACTAATCATCTCCTCTTTTTTATATATAAAGACTACGTTTTATTTTTCCTTATTAATTGAAAATAATTTATGAAAATATTTCCATTTATATACTGTCATTATATTTATATAATATTTATATCTATGTTTAATTTGAAAGTGTTAATAATCTAACTATAGATATATAAAGTTAAAGGTTGATGCTTATGAAAAAATTCAAACCAATTTTATACGGTTTAGGTATCCTGATGATATTAGCTTTATTATCAAGCCTCCAAAATATTTCTGACTATATTAAATACAAAATTTTCTTTGCTAATAACCTTATAATAAGTATCTCAAAAGTTAATCCCAATGTTAACTCGATCTCATGCGACAACCAAAATCAATTGGTTCTTGTTGCCAAGGTACGTGACATAAACGGAAAGCCGTGCCCCGATATTCCGTTGAGATTTTTTGTAAGTCCTGGTGTGGGAAATGTGCTTCCTGCCCAGTCAAGAACAGATTCTACGGGGGATGCGATCATAAAGTATATACCTCCAGAGCAATTGAACACCTCAAAGCAGGCTGAAACTACTGTAAATATAACAGCCAGTATTCATGATACAGGTGTGAATAGCATGACAAAAGTCAGGCTTATAAGACCTCCTGTTGTTTTGCTGCACGGATATCAGGAGCATCCCGATATCTTTGAGGGAATGAAGGAATTCTTGATAAAAAGAAAATTTGAATGCATGGTTCCAGGCTATAAATCGGAATTGGGTGTTGAGAACGGTGCAAAAGAATTGGACAGCTACTTGAATAAACAAAAACAGATATATTTAGCTAACGGAATACAAATAAATAAATTTGATATAATAGCCCACAGCATGGGAGGCCTTGTAGCAAGATATTATACCTGTGCACTCAGTTATATAGGCAAGGATGATATCAATAAAATAATATTTGTTTCTGTTCCACACAAAGGTTCCTATTGGGCTTCCTTAGGATCAAACCTTTATAATGATCAGGGAATAAGAGATCTTACGCCGGATAACCCCCTTTTGTCTAAGATACTGCCCTCTCTCCTAAATAACGGTTTAAATAGATTTATCCAAACAGGAAGCATACTAGGTCAGTATGATGAGGTAGTAACTGCCGAAAGTGCAAGTCTTGACGAATGGAATATAGGTACTGAGATTTTTAATGTAGGTGAAAACAACCTGACAATAGAAAACTTTTTAAACGGGAGCATCCTTGATGCTGCCAACCATAAAAACGTTCTTTTTAATAATAAAGTTTTCGAAAAAATTGAAGATATGTTAGACAGGAAACTGCAACTCCCAGAAAGCAAAACCAACTAATATGTGGACTTTATCCACACAACTGTGGATAACTAATTTGAGTATAAAAACCTTAAAACCCTTTATTTATAGCCTGTTAACCATTTTAGTATTATGTAAATAAAATTATATGTGCAAAAAATGTGTATAACTTTTATGTTTATCCACAGGCAATTATGTGAGATATCGTTTTTTAAAAAACACTCTTAAATATTTTTGACATTGAGAATTATATCTCAGTAATTGCATTGTGTCAATAGAATAAATTTGATTTATAGGAGCATTTTTTCACTAAAAAAGTTTTCTCTTTTAATTGCAGCTTATAGCTTTAATTGAAATTAAACTGGTATGCCTCGGGTGATGCAGTACCTATTTTAAGGACGAAAATAGCCGAAATTAGACAAAATGCAACAGTAATAAACGCAAGTACATATTTCATAAATTTGAACCTTGAATTGGAGAATTTATTAACCGCGTGGCCATAAAAGAATGCTGCAGATATTAAACCGACACCTGCATACCTGAAGTTTTGTCCACATACCACAGGATTTGATAACCGGGATTGAAACAAAAGTGCAAAAGGCAGAACCAGGCATAATAGAAATATAAAACCATACCCATTTAGAAGCTTTTTATTCTGAACAATCAGATATGCTGCCAGTATAATTATCAAAACCGATGTTGATATCAGCAAGGCGGTTGCTATGCTCTCAAGTCCATTAAAACGCCATTCACCAAATAAAGAGGATTTCAAAACATAATCGGCAAACAACTCACTTCTACCTGTAAAGGGGTCCTGTGTAAAAGGCTGTGTCTTAAAACCTTGAATGGGTATATAGAAAAGGTTCTTTAATGTGTTTGCATATTTTTCAAAATTAACTTCAGGTACATACATAAGCCCTTGATTAAACAAAACCAGATTTCTTAGGGAATAGCTTATAGATAATGGTACAGAAACCAACAAAAAAATACCAGCCTGTTTTACTATACTTTTAGCACCTGCCTTATCTCTTATATATGCGGCAACAAAAACAGCGAAGACAGCAGGAATAAGTATTATTCCATTCTTTTTTGCAAGTATGGTAAGGGACATAAATAAGCCCAATAGAACAACATTTTTGACACTTTTGTTCTTCATCCATCTGATCATATAGTATACAGTTACAATATAGAAGAAGTACATTGTATTATCATTGTTTAAGAAGGATGCAAAGTATATGTTGTAAGGAAAAAACGCAAATACAGCTAGGGCCGCCAGGGTTACCAGCTTCTTGGGCTTAAACTCCTTTATTATTTTGTAAAAATAAATAAGTGTCATGCTGTTTAGAAAAATCATTTCTAACTGTACAAGCCTAAAAGAGTAAAAGTCATTTAATCCAATTACCTTTCCTAACTTGTAAAATACGGCAGAAATAGCATGATGTAATGGGGGATGGTATGCCTGACAATAGCCCACATCCGGCAGAGACATTTTATCGGCAATCTGCCTGATATAATCAAGATGATTAAAGGAACTTCCTATAACATCGTGCTGCCTTATTGTAAAAGGAGTGTATAAGGTATAAACCACCCTCAACAGTACTCCGACAATTATGATCATAACCGCAATGGAATCGGTATCTAGTTTTTTCCTGGACTTTAAATAAACAGTATATCCTAATATCGGTATAATGCCTATAAAAAAGGATATTTGAATATTGCTGCTGCTTATAGTTTTGTCATTAAGAAAAAACACCGTAAATACGACCAATAAAAAAACCGCTAAAATAGGCACATAAAAATTCTTAACCAACCTATGAATAAGGCTTGTACTAGCCGCTTTAACAACGTTACCCTTCTTGCTTTCTTTAGTAATATTTGTCATACCATCACCATTTCTTTAATTACTTTAACCCAATCCTGCAAAAGGTGTAAGTCTAACTTTTAGACTTACACCTTTTATTTATTTTTCTACAAATGACACGTTAACGTTCTTAACAAATTCTTCATTGCTTCTTGTCTGCATCAGCTTGTTTACGATCATTTCGGTAACTTCAGCCGTTCCCATATTGCTCATTGCCTTTCTTATAGCCCATATGCTTTCAAGCTCCTTCTGGCTAAGAAGCAACTCTTCCCTTCTTGTACTGGACTTGTTTATATCTATAGCAGGGAAAATTCTTTTTTCAGAGAGCCTTCTATCTAGATGAAGCTCCATATTACCTGTTCCCTTAAATTCTTCGAATATGACGTCATCCATTCTGCTTCCGGTTTCTATGAGAGCAGTTGCCATTATTGTCAAACTGCCTCCAAACTCAATATTTCTTGCAGCACCAAAAAATCTTTTGGGCTTATGGAGTGCTCCCGGATCAAGACCTCCCGATAATGTCCTTCCTGTTGGAGGTATTGTAAGGTTATATGCCCTTGCAAGCCTTGTTATACTGTCAAGAAGTATTACCACATCTCTCTTTTGCTCCACAAGTCTCTGTGCTCTTTCCAAAACCATTTCAGCAACTTTAATATGATGCTCCGGAACTTCATCAAAGGTAGAATATATTACTTCGCCCCTTATTGAACGCTGCATATCGGTTACTTCCTCAGGTCTTTCGTCAATAAGGAGGACAATTAAATCTATTTCGGGATAGTTTGTTGTAATGCTGTTGGCAATTTTTTTGAGAAGCATTGTTTTACCGGCTTTAGGCGGAGAAACAACCATTCCGCGCTGTCCCTTACCAATTGGAGCAATCAAGTCAATCAATCTTGTGGAAAGCTCTCTTGGTGAAGTTTCAAGTGTAATTCTCTTATCTGGATATATTGGCGTAAGATATTCAAATGGAGTTCTTTTTGAAGCAACTTCAGGAGAATCACCGTTGACAGACTGAACATACAAGAGTGCCTGGAATTTCTCGCCTTCCTTCGGTATTCTGCCCTTACCCTTTATCTTATCACCGGTTTTAAGACTGAATCTTCTGATCTGTGAAGGAGAAACATAAACATCCTTCGCCCCAGATAAGTAGTTGTCACTTCTTAAGAACCCATATCCGTCAGGTAATACTTCTAAAACCCCCTCAACGGGATCATCACTTTCTATCTTCTCTAACGGCGTCTGCTGATTATTCTCAGCTCTTTGCTCAGTCTTTTGTTCTGTTTTGTTTTCTAACTTCTGCTCCGGCTTTACTTCAGTCCTCTGTTCAGGCTTTTGTTCTGCTCTGGCTTCAGGCCTTTGCTCTGTTTTCTGATCAGAAGCATTTTCAGTCCTGACTTCAGATCTATTTTCCATCCTTTGCCCGGGCTTAAATTCTTTTGGCTGATCGAACTTTCTTATTCTTGCAGGTTCATCCCTTTTGACTTCATTTGATACTTTGCCACCACCGGAAGAAAACCTATTAGCTGTAACACTGCTGCTACTTTTATCATTTAAATTGGGTTTTGTAGCAGCCTCAATTTGGACATCATTTGCTTCTGCATCTTGAGGCTTTATTTTTTCATCCTTTAATGCTTCCTCTGTCTTTGCCTCACTTTTGGGCACAACAGTTTCCTGCAATGTTTCTTGCTGAGCCTTCTCATCATTTACTTTTGGCTCTTCCTTAACTTCGGCCTTTTCACTATCCTGAGTTTTTATATTTTCGGGCGTTTTGTCATCAGATAATTTACTTGATTTCAATCTGGAACTGCGTTTTTCTTTGGATTTGCCTGCTGACTTATTGCTTTCTTTATTTGCGTCATTATTTGCTATATCAAGTATTGCTCTAACCTCATCCGCCTTTTCTGCTTCCTTTGCCTCTGCTTCCTTTTCTTTTTCCTTTTCCGCTGCTGCTTTTGCAGGTCTTCCACGTCTGGATTTCTTAAGAACAGGCTCAACTTCATTTTGTTTAGCTTCGCCATCTGAAGCTTGGCTTTCACTCTTTTCAGTTTTGTTATTGGTTACATGTGCAGAAAGAGCAGATTGTAAGTTTTCCCTTGTATCATCACCTTGAGCAACTTGACTGTTATCAGACTCTAAAATTTTCTCTATCAATTCATTTTTTTTATACTTCATTACATTTTTAAGTCCTATCATCTTTGCAATATAGCGCAAATCCTCAAGGGTTTTACTTTCGAGATTTATTCCCTCCATAGTCCACCACCTTATATAAGCTTTATATATTTATTTCCATCATTTTGGGAATTCATTCAAGTAGATATACAACTACAACCTTCAAAAACAGAAGATTTTTGTGTAGGTGAGAAAAATCGATTGCTACTTTGACAACATTATAGCATCCAAAAAATACTTTGTCAACGCAGTTAGGAAATGTTGTAAATAATTTCCTCAAGTCAAATACATGGTTTTATAACTAATGCGACATTATTTCCACCTTTATACACATTTATTGTACTTTAATGGACATTTTTTATGTGTATTTTTATTTGTTTATTTCCATTTTCACAAACACAAAGATACTAATGCTTGCAGCAACAAAACAGCTTGGGGTTTTGCAACCTTGGTTGTTTTTGTAATAAATAAGAAAATCCAGGGTATACTTTACGATACCCTGGATTTTCTTATTTATTCATTATTGAATATACTTTATTTAAAATTGGTTATCATCAGTCTTTCGTACAAATTGCTTAGAAGGGCTCTGAGCAAAATCATTCGGTTCTTTAGTCAGCATTATCTGGTGCCTTTTCAATATATCCTTAAGATCCTTATTCGAAGATGCATCTATCATTACATTTGCAAAACACCTTAAGCACTTCAAATGTATCCCGTCTTCATAAAGAAGCATTTCAACCTCGTTACTGCCGCACTCACAGTAAAGATTTCCGTTTTCAGCAATGTCATGAATCTTGTTTAGTGCATCAAACATTACCTGGGTGTTTTTAAAATATTTATCGTACCCAAAGAGATCAATCAACTCATCAAATTCCTTTTCAAGTCTGTCGATTCTTTTTCTAACTTCCTCATCTGTGCCGATAAAACTCAATTCAATACCGGTACCAGGACAGTGTAATACACTTACCGGCTTTACTAAAAGCTCGTTTCTGGATAATGTAAATATATGATTGCTGCCGCAGCCTATACACGGAGTCCTTATTTTGAACTCATTTAAGTTATCATTAAAAATTGTAATTTTCGAATTATTACAGCGGCATGTAAGAGTATATGCCCTTTTGCCCAATAATCTAAAAAGTGAAATATTGAAAAATTCAAAGGAGCCGCAAAAATTACACTTATAACCCATGGTCAAACAAGTATTTATCAGCATATAAAAACACCTCATTATTATAATTCGCCAAGTATATAAAAAAATCCTCTTTTAAAGAAGTTTCATTAATAATCTTTGTGATATTTGGAATAAATTTTATTTTATATTAATTATTAATAAATATTTTGTTATAATATAATATGCTATGGGTATTATATTAAAAATCTTATTTAGGAGTGATATGATGGATAAGTACATTTGTGTTGTATGTAGTTATATTTATGATCCTGAAGTAGGTGACCCGGATAGCGGTATTGCACCTGGAACTTCATTTGAAGATATCCCGGAAGATTGGGTTTGCCCATTATGCGGTGTTGGTAAGGATTCTTTTGAAAAATATTCAGAATAATATTTACCAATCAAAGCCACTCTTATATATCGTGGGAAAGACTCTCTCAATAGAAATCTTTTTCACGATATATATCCTAAAATGAGTCTAGAAGCCTCTGTTAGAAATTAATCCAGCCCATAATGCCCAAACTTATTGAATTTAATTATTAAATGATATATAATTGAATTAATACAAGCTTTATAAATTAAAAATCATTACTTTTCTTTTTGAACAACAATCAAATACATATGCATTAAGCATAAATTAAAGGGCTGTCTTTTTAACTTATGTTAAAGTCTTAAAATGTTATTAGGAATTATTATTGAAATAATACACCAGGACTAGAAGCTTTATCAGGCTAAAAATTTCAGAGGGGGCTTAAGCAATGAAAGTTGAAGTCAAGGAACTAAACAACGTTAAAGTTGTTAAACTAATAGGACAGGTGAGAATATCTACTCAGAATGAATTCAAAGATCTCCTTGATAATCTTGTAAAGGAAAGTGCCGGTCAAATTGTAATAGTTAATATGGAAGGTATTATTTATATGAATAGTATCGGCTTGGGCATAATAATAGATACCTATAAGAAATTTAAGGAAATGAGCGGCCGAATGGTACTTTGCAATCTTTTACCAGAGATTATGAATTTATTTGAGGTTACACGGCTTAATAGATTTATAGAGATCTATGGAAATGAAAGTGAAGCACTTAAGAAAGTAACTGCATAAAATAAATTAATTATATAAAAATATTTGTTGCATAGTGTTTATATTGTGATATAATTTAGATTAATTAATTTAATTTATATTAAAATATTTGTTTTGGACAAAACTTTTAGAACAATGGCGTTCTCAAACAAGGTTGTGACCTTATTTGAGTGCGCTTTTTTAATGTGTTTAAATGGTATAAAAATTCGTATTTAAAATTACTTATTGCAGTTAATTATTAATAATTAGAGAGGTGTTGTATATGCCCAATTTTTCAAAGGAAGATATTTTAAGGATAACCAAAGAACAGGATGTTAAATTTATCAGACTCCAGTTCACCGATATATTCGGTATATTAAAAAATGTTGCTATAACAGTTGAACAACTAGAAAAGGCTCTTGACAATAAGTGCATGTTTGACGGCTCCTCCATTGAAGGCTTTGTTCGTATTGAGGAATCGGATATGTACCTAAGGCCGGATATCAATACCTTTGCTATCTTTCCATGGAGACCTCAGGCAGGAAAGGTTGCCCGTTTAATCTGTGATGTTTATAACCCTGATGGAACCCCCTTTGAAGGAGATCCAAGGTATATACTTAAAAGGGCAATTAAAAAAGCGACTGATATGGGATACGATGAGCTTAATGTAGGCCCTGAGTGTGAGTTCTTCCTATTTCTCACAGATAACGAAGGAAACCCAACTACCGAAACCCATGACAATGCTGGTTACTTTGATCTAGGGCCGGTTGATCTTGGAGAAAATGCTCGCAGAGACATGTGTCTGGTACTTGAGGAGATGGGCTTTGAAATTGAAGCTTCTCATCACGAAGTCGCTCCCGGACAGCATGAGATAGACTTTAAATATGGCGAGGCTCTTGCGACTGCTGACAATATAATGACCTTTAAGCTGGTGGTTAAGATGGTTGCACAAAGAAACGGCCTCCATGCAACATTCATACCAAAGCCTATTTTCGGTATTAACGGCTCTGGTATGCATACTAATTTGTCCCTATTTAAGAACGGAAAAAATGCATTCTTCGACGAAAAGGATCCGCTGCACCTCAGCAAGGACGCCTATTACTTTATCGGCGGAATCATGAAGCACATGAGATCAATAGTAGCAATAACCAATCCTATTGTTAATTCATATAAAAGACTTGTCCCCGGTTATGAAGCACCGGTATATATTGCATGGTCAGCCAGAAACAGGAGTCCTCTCATCAGGATACCTGCTGCAAGAGGTTCATCAACAAGGGTAGAATTGAGATGTCCCGATCCATCATGTAATCCGTATCTTGCTTTATCTGCTATTCTTTCTGCAGGACTTGACGGAATCAAAAACAAGATAAATCCTCCTTCATCCATTGATAAAAACATTTTTGAAATGACGGAAGAACAGCGTAAAGCAGAAGGAATCGACTCCCTTCCAGGCAGCTTGAAGGAAGCAATTGATGAGCTTAGCAAGAGTGAGCTTGCAAAGGAAGTATTAGGAGACCACGTATTCAGTAAGTTTATAGAAGCCAAAAATGAAGAATGGCAAAATTACAGTACAAAAATAACTCAGTGGGAAATTGATCAATACCTTACAAAGTATTGACACTATTCCATATTGCATAATTAAATAATTTAGAATTTTTCCAGCAGCAATGGAGCAGCCGGGCCTTTAGGTTCGGCTGTCTTAATTTAGATAATAGGAAATTATGGTGACTTTTACACCATAATTTTGAACAGGTATTTTATTTTACAGTAACAGGGGTGTGTTATGTGGGATCACCAAGAATTTTGATTGCCATGAATAATGAAGTTTCATCTGGAAAACTTAAAACAATTTTTGCCGAAAACGGATATTTAGTTGCAGGCCAGGTTTCAGACGGCCAGGAATGTTTAAGACGCGTCCGTGCTCTTGGACCGGATCTTGTGGTTCTTGATTATGATCTACCATTAACTAACGGTTATGAGGTAGCAAAAATATTATTGGAAGATAAGCTTTCTGATGTTATACTTATAGCTACTGAATCTCAAAAAGCTCTAGTAGAGGAACTGTGTAATGATATAGGTTTTTCCTGTATTACCAAGCCTCTAGGAAAAACAAACCTTCTAAATACAGTAGATCTGATGTTCAAAGCAAGAAGGAAGATTAATACCCTTGAGAAGGAAATCACTGACCTCAAGGAAGTTTTAAATACAAGAAAAGAAGTTGAAAAAGCCAAAGGCCTTTTGATGAAGCACCTTAACCTCTCTGAAGCAGAAGCCTTTAAACGCATACAAAAACAGAGCATGGATAAGGGTATCTCAATGAAAGAAATTGCAAAAGCCATAGTACTTGCATATGATATTTAGGTATATTTAGATTTCCCTTGATTTGTTAATCGCAGGAGGTGCTATTTTATGAGCAATAAACGTCCATTAATAGGTGTTACTCCTTGGTATGACTATGATAAGCAGCTTACTTTCATTAAAAAAGGGTATTGTGAGGGTGTCAATAAAGCCGGTGGCCTAGGGGTTTTGCTTCCAATGTGCACACAGCCGGAACTAATGGAAAATATGGTACAGAGCTGCGACGGATTCCTTATATCCGGCGGCCCCGATGTGGATCCCAAATATTTTAATGAAATGAACCTTCCTTTCAACCAAGATATATCTCCATATAGGGATACCCTTGAAATCTTTATAACTAGAAGGGCTATTGAGCTGAATAAACCTCTTTTCGGTATTTGCAGAGGGATACAAATAATGAACGTTGCAATGGGCGGAAGTCTTTACCAGGATATTCACTCACAAATAAATGACAGAAAGCTTATAAAGCATTCACAAGCTGCCCCCAGATGGTATCCTACCCATAAGATCAATGTTAAGAAAGACTCTATCTTAAGCAAGTTATTAAAAGCAACCTCAATAGAGGTTAACTCATTCCACCATCAAGCAATTAAGGATACGGCACCAGGCTTTGAGATCAGTTCCCTGTCTGAGGACGGTATCATTGAATCAATCGAGTACAAAAACCATAAATTTGCACTGGGAGTACAATGGCATCCTGAGTTGATGTGGGAGGCAAACAGTGTATTTCTATCATTATTCGAGGGTTTGGTACAAAGTTGCAAATAATTTTTTGAATTTTAATAAAAATTTTGCTACACTATTATTTAAAATACGCTTCCTTTCGATTTTTCTTGTCGTTTTGCGGCGTATTTTGTCGATTTAAAACTTTGTATTGAACATAGTTTTTCCTTGTGATAATTTAGTATTAAGAAAGACATAGGGAATCTTGCTACCCAAGCATTTGATAACATTATTTTATTTTAATTTATCGATTATTTATTCATTGAATATTGAAAACTTAATATCGAGTTTTGTAGTATAATGTTAAATAGTGTCGAATCCCTCTCTAATATTGTGTTTTATAGCAGAATATGATAGTGTATAATTGTCATCATATTTTGAGGGGAAGGAATTATAGTATATGGAGCAGTTTTCGCTAATAAACTTTTTAACCATGTCAATTCCTGAAGAATTTTTATTATCGTTTTTTGTATGGACTATTCTTGGCAAAAAGGATACTGTCAAATTTAGATATGTAATATTCACTACGCTAATAACAGCCATGGCTTTTATAAGTGTACAATTTTTGACTAATTGGGATCTATCTTTATCTGCAGTACTTAATTTAGCTATATTTGCTGTTATAATTTTTTTCACCTATAAACTTAGTATATTTGAGTCCGTTATAAGTGCTTTATTATCTATGGTTATTTATATCCTTATACAGTCTGTTACGATTAATATTGGTATGCTTATATTAAATAAATCAAACGGCATGGACATAGTCCCTTACGAAATACGAATTTTATTATTTATTCCAGTTTTTATTATACATTGCTTAATATCTTTAATTTTGTTTAAGAACAATATTAAAATTCTTAATTTTAAGAAGAAGAAATCAAGCATTTACTACCTTAGTAGAATACGTTTTATAGTTTTACAATTAACATTCACATTTTTAATAATATTTCTTAATTTTAGATTGTATTGGAATAATAAAAATCTATTTAGTTCCTCTAATGATAAGATATTGATAATAATGAATTTAGTCTTAATAGTATTCTTTACAGTCTTAATATTAATTAGCGTATTCAAACTAGGTAAAGATATTCAGCTTGAGGAGGAACAAAAGAGATCCTTTGATGGCAGAGAGTTTTTACAAAATATAGATTACTTGTGTAAACTTATGGAAAATAAAGATTACGTAGAAGCAGAGAGAATGCTTGAATCAATAAAATCAGACGTAAATACAGGATTATTAAGCAATTCAGGAACTAATAGGGGGTAACTCTATTAAATAAAGGGATAAGGGGATGTTACTATGAAAGCCATTTTTTTAAAGTTGTTATCAGCAGCACTTTTTATCATTGCTTCATTAGTAAGTAGTACCGCGTGTTATTGGTTTTTTTACCAGCCTAAAACGCCAAAAGTGCTTACAAAAAAATAGTTTGTAGTATTCCTCTATTTCTACCCTTTTCGGAACGAAAAAACACTTTATTTAATATATGAAGTGTTTTTTCGTTTTTGCCATTTATAATGTTTATATTATAGAAATTATTTATAGAATAATTACATATAATATGTTAAAATTTTTGATAATTACTTTTGCATTAAATGAAATATATTTTGAAAGGGTAAAAGTGTAATGGATAAAGTGATTAAATTTATTCAATCAACCTTTGGTAATATTAATTCTCCAGTAATATATACCATAAAGTCTTTGGGTATAATACTAATTGCCATAGTGGTAGTCAAAGTTGGGAATTTTATTATTAAAAAGACCTTTGAAAAGCAAAAAAACTTTAAGTACAGTAAAAATATAAAACGCCTTGATACCATGTCGACCCTGACAAGAAGTATATTTAAGTACTTAATTTATACAATAGCGGTTATATCAATTTTGACTGATGTTTTCGATATACGTTCGGTTTTGGCTGCTGCAGGTATAGGAGGTTTGGCTATTGGTTTTGGGGCACAAAGCCTCATTAAGGATGTTATAACAGGTTTTTTTATTGTATTTGAAAATCAATTTGAGGTTGGTGACATTATTACTATTGATGCCCTCAATGGTACAGTTGAACATATAGAATTAAGGGTCACCAGAATAAGAAACGCAAACGGAGACCTTTACATTATACCTAACGGTGAAATAAAAAAGGTCATCAACCATTCAAAAGGAAATAAAACAGCTAACATCGATATTCCTATATCCTACGATTCCGATTTGAGTAAGGCTATTGATATTATAAATACAATATGTACAAAGGTTGCCGGTGAGTTTTCCGTAATAGTTGAAGCCCCTAAAATTTTGGGAATTACAGAGTTTGGTAAGGATAATGTAGTGTTAAGAGTAACTACCAAGACTTTGCCCAATGAGCATTATGAGGTTGAAAGAAGGTTCCGGAATCTTGTAAAGGATGAATTCAGCAAGGCAAACATCGAGTTTTACAGGCAAAGGCAAGCATAAAAACGGAATCATTTGTACAAGGTCTGTTTAGGTATGTTGAAAAATATAAAATTGTTACTTCTGGAGGAATTCAAATGCCTATTAAGTTTAATGTTGGTGATGTGGTAGAAATGAAAAAACAGCATCCATGCGGAAACAAGCAGTGGGAAGTAATGCGTACAGGTGCTGACTTCAGAATAAAGTGTCTTGGCTGTTCTCACCAGGTCATGCTTCCACGTCCGAAATTCGAGAAAAATGTCAAAAAGGTAATAAAATCTGTCAGTGAATTTTAACATTATATTGCATAATTCTTTCTTATTGACTATAATTATGAAATATATATAATTATTTCAAATCATATGTTAATTAGGGGATATTTTAATAGTGATAAATATAATAATAGCAGATGATCAAACAATACTTAGTGAAAGCCTCAAACAATTAATAGAATTGGATAATGAATTAAAAGTACTAGCTTGTGCTCATAATGGTAAAGAAGCATTTGATTTATGCTGCAAATTTGTTCCTGATGTCATCCTTATGGATGTCCAAATGCCGGATTGCAGTGGTATAGAAGGAACAAAGCTGATAAAAGATAAATTCAATCATGTAAAAGTATTGATGTTAACCTCTTTTCAGGACGAGGAATTTATATCTCAAGCACTTAGCTTTGGTGCCGACGGTTACCTTCTCAAGGATGTTAATCATGATATGCTCAAGCTTGCAATTAAAAATGTCCATTTAGGCATTCCCGTCATACATAAAAATGCTTTAGCTGTATTGACAAAGAATCTAATCTGTTCAAATTCATTGAATAGTATCAGTGCTATTCGATTTACACCAAGAGAATTGGAAATAGTAAGCTTGGTAGCAAGAGGAAAAACAAATAGGGATATAGCAAAGGAAGTTTGCCTCAGCTGTGGCAGGGTTGCTAATATTATAACTGCTATTTTTGAAAAGACGGGATTAAATGACAGGACCGAGCTAGCTGTCTTTGCAATTAAAAATAGAATCATATAGATAAAGAGGGAGAAAAATTATTTGACTTTAAGTACATCTTTTTTAGTTTCTTTTTTTAGTAACGCTTTAGAATCTATTGCTGTATTGCTCTTTTATACATATATTATTGACCAAAAACAATTTGTACTTCAAAACAAACTAAAATCTCTTTTGTATATTGTAATATACATTGTATTCTCTATGTATATTGACACATTTATAGCAGAGAATATACGAACATTTTTTTATGCAACTTTTATGATTATTATTTTAGGGAATATTACTAAAATCACATTTATTCGGTCTTTCATAGTAATTGCTTTAGTATCTATTACCTTTACGCTTACAGAATTATTTACACTGGCTTTGTTCATAGCTATAACAAAAAAGGGGCCTACTGAAATATTAAATACAGTAGAGCTAAAATCCATTTCACATTTAACTGTTAGATTTATACAATTCACCTGCATTATTTACTTGTATTGGTTCAAACCTAAACTATTTGAACTAAGCATATTTAAAAAGAAAAAAAACATAATATCAACCGGATTATTGCAAATTTTCATATTTATTATATTCTTTGTGGCTTTCTTCTTTAAAGATAAGTTTTACGAACAGCAATATGCTTCATCCCAAATATTTGCTCCGATTTTAATTATGTTAACTTTGATATTTAGCATAATTGATTACAAAGAAAGAGAGAGACAAATAAAAGTAGGTTATAAACTGAAGCTTCAGGAAGTAAATGTCGAGAATATGGAAAGACTAGTAAAGATCCTCAGGAAAAATCATCATGATATTGGAAATCATTTAAATACCATATTAGCTATTACACAAATGCGGAAAGATGATACTTTAGATAGAGTCGAGGAATATGTCAGTGCCCTTACAGATAATGTCAAGTCCTCTTTTAAGTCATATGATACTGGTAATAGCTATTTAAGCGGCCTTCTTGCTGTAAAGTACAATGAAGCATCTGAAAAGGGAATCAGACTTGAAGTAGATTTCGATGCTAAGCTGGACCTTTTAGGCATCAACGATCAGGCACTTATAAGCATTATAAGCAATATAGTTGATAATGCTTTTGAGGCTATAGATAATCAAGTTTATGCTGAGCATAGATTTATTTCGGTATCTGGGTATGTTAAGAATGGTGAATACCATCTCTCAATTTGCAATAATGGTGCAGTGATCTCAAGCCAAAATGTGGATAAAATATTTGATCTTGGATTTTCTACAAAGGGTAATATAAATGGCTATAATGGATATGGTCTATATATCGTCAAGCAATATGTTAGGGATAATAATGGCCAAATTTCGGTGACCAGCAATGATGATGAAACCGAGTTTTTAATGAGGTTTCCTATATCTTCAAAATCTTGATCCTGCAAAAAAGCTAAGTAAAATACTGTCTTGGAACAGTACTATACATAAATATTTTATCTAAATTTACATAGTTTTTAATATTTGAATTTTAATAATGGGGGAGTTATACTTTGACAATTAACACATCTATGGTTATCTCATTTTTTAGTAATATACTAGAAGGTACTGCGTTTTTACTTTTTTATACATATATTGTAGGCCAGAAGCAGTTTATCCGTAAAAACATGCTGAAATCACTATTATTTATGATAATATATATTGTATTTTGTTTTTATGTAGATGCTTTAACAACATCAGGGATGCACACATTACTTTATACAGCTTTTGTGATTATTGTTCTAGGGTACATAACAAGAATTACATTGTTCCAATCTCTTGTTGCAGCAGCTATTTTAATTATTGTCTTAATGCTAACTGAAGGAATTACACTTTTTTTATTTATGGCTATAACAAGAAAAAATCCTCATGATCTATTAAAAATAGTTGAGCTAAAATTTCTTATACACCTAGCCGCAAGATTCATACAATTGTCTTTAATATTTTTCCTATATAGGAAAAATATTAAACTCTTTGATCTGGGCTTATTCAAAAAGAAGAAACATTTCATATCAACCGGTTTGCTGCAAATATTTGTTTTTAGTCTATTATGCATGATATACTTATGGAATGGAATGTCCCCAGAAAAACAACATTCTACTTACCAATTACTTGCGTTCATTTTAATTATATTAACTATAATATTTAGCATAATTGATTATAAAGAAAAAGAAAAACAAATAAAGATAGGCTATAAATTAAAGCTTCAGGAAGCAAATGTTGAGAATATGGAAAAGTTAGTTAGAGTTCTGAGAAAAAACCACCACGATATCGGAAACCATATAAATACTATACTTGCTATGGTACAAATGGAACAGCCTGATACTTTAGGAAAAATCAAAGATTATTTAAGCAAACTTAATGACAATGTTAAGTCTTCATTTAAGTCATATTATACCGGCAATAGTTATTTGGACGGTCTTCTTTCTGTTAAAAATAACGAAGCTAAAGAAAAAGGAATAAAGCTTGAAGTTGACTTTGATGCAAAATTGGATATTCTGGCCATAAGTGATCAGGCCCTTATAAGCATTGTAAGTAATATAATTGATAATGCCTTTGATGCAATGGAAAGTCGAGTTCGTGATCAAAAGTTCATTTCTATCTCAGGGTATATAGAAAATGATAAATATATTCTATCAATATGCAATAACGGTCCTGTGATCTCTGAACCGAGGTTGGACAAGATATTTGAGCTTGGTTATTCTACAAAGGATGACGTAAGTGGCTATAATGGTTATGGGCTATATATTGTCAAGCAATATGTGGAAGAGAACAATGGTGAAATTTCTGTGACTAGCAACGAGGATGAGACTGAGTTTTTGATGAATTTTCGGGAGTGTCGCTCAAAAACCTTTTATTGCCATCATTAGGCCTGGACGGATCGCCAGCAGTTTACGGCAGTATAATTGCATCCTACAATCAAGCCAAAGGATAAAGGATTCACTAGCACTTACCCGCAGGCTTTATCCTTGACATGATTTTATATACAATTATAGAAATGCTTAATCTGCTTCGCAAATATGCCAGAAATCTTTTGTTGCAACTTTATGAAATTTTACTTGCAACTAACATATAAAGTTAATAATCAAAAACTCATACTTTTTCAAGTGCTATAAAATAAACTGTTGAGGACAAAACTAACAGCAGAATAAGTTAGATTAAAAAGTAAACACATAGATGCTTCCATCACTTGATTGAATGCTAGTTCGATCTTGAAATTTTAATACTTTATTGCCTGTAACCGCGAATGCTAGCCCACGGGCTGTCTCATCCTTGTTGATTAGCTTCTCTTTATTACTATTAGTTACCTTATACACATTAGAGGCAGAAGTTTTTGGGATGTTATTAGTTTCTTCAAAATATCTTGCAGTAAAAGAGTCATAAATACTATTACCATTTTGATATAATGTTAATTCATCAAAACTTAATTGTTTATAAGATTCAATTAATTGATTTTCATCATATAGCATCTCATAGCCTAACCACTTTTCTGGTTCTCTATTTTGAATAATGTATTGCTTTTTTATAGTGTCATAATTTATCTCATAAAATAAATATTTATTGTTGTCCTGGCATATAAAATTTAGTAATAACTGCTGGATTGACCCGTCTTTTCCATACCTTAACTGAAACTTATCAATTTTCATGATATCGCTACGGTCTATTGATTTTTTAATGCTCTTTATTTCTTTTTGTAAGTCTAGCTGTTTAATATTTTGAAGCGAACTATTCAAAGTATTCTCAGAGTTATTAGAAACTCCACATCCAAAAAATAATATAAATAGTATATTGACAAGTACTATATATTTTATATTTTTTTTCATTGTCGATTTACCTCTTTCAATTATATATATAATAATAGGGACAAATCAATTATATGCTATTTTATCTTACTAATTCCTAAAAAGCAATAATGATTTGACCCTATACTTTCTAGTTGCTAAGCAATAAAACTCAGACTATTCTTAAGTTGGCAATATAAAATATCAGGCTTGTAGTTTAGTTTATATACCCACCTGTATAATATCCAGCATCACAAGTGCCTATTTTTTGATATTCAACTGTGAAAATTTTTGGCACTTGTTTATATATATCTACCCAATAATGCATTCCAGTATATCCCCAAATTCTAGATGACGAGGTAGGCACTGTAAATTCAGCAGCTTGTTTAACCATATTTGAAAAAGTCGTTTGTCCCGAAGAAGTATACTTAATTTGTAAATTGCCAGCATTGTAACCACCTGCAGTCTTAGCTACACTTAAACTGTTTGCAGTTGAAAAATTAAATGTTGCATATGCAGTGTTATATCCCAAACTTATTGAAAAATCCTTTTTGTTATACGCATCTTGTGGTCCATATGAATATATTTTACCATTAGGCCCAAAATCTTGGTATATCGAAAAGTCCTTGTATGTATTTTTAACGCCATTTATAGACATAGGTGTTATTTTAACTTCAGAACTACCTATTAACCAATGGGCTCCAGCCATTGGATTTGATGGGTGTTTTTGCAAAAGAATATTTCCTTCAACGGTTGCACCTGGATATATTATATCGCGACCACTACTATCAACTCCTTGCCAAAGACCAAAAGTATCATAAAACGTATATGCTACACTAACAGGTGCCCACTCTAATGCTGCCGCACTTGCAATATTTACTGATACCAAACTTGTTTCTGGTTCTATCTTATTGGAGACATAGTCTGATAATGTTGAATTATAGAGTCCTGTATTCACTAGATCATCATTTTCAATTGATACTCTCAAAACAGTAGGAGCATATCCGTTTTCCATGTAGTCTTTTTTAACCATTAATCCATATACTTTTAACTTTGGATCGCTATAAGCACTTGTGTAGAGATCATTAATACTATATTGATCCGGATTAATATTTAATGCATTAATAACTTCCTCAACTTGAAAGTTTTTCTTTTTAAATAGTAGTTTTTTATTATCGTTAAACATCTTTATGATTTTGTCTATTATTTTTGAATCTTTCAAATCAACGGTATCTAAATCTACCCACATACCGTCACATTCGCTGACCTCATCATAAGTTAAATGTTTTTTACTTTTACTAATTATGTTCTTTTGGAAACCTTTTTCTTTTAAATAGTTGTCATTAAATTTTTCTGTTAAATAAAGAATTTTTGAATTTGAATTAATTTCATTCTTTAATTTTTCTCTTTTAGCTAAAGCCTCTAAATTAACATTTAATCCACAAAGTGCAAGTGATAAGGCAAGAATAGTGCTTAAAATCTTTTTTTTCATTAGCTTTTCCTCCTGTAATTAGTTTTAATTTTATATTAAGATGGCCACTTAATATACCGTAATTGGGGGCATCCGCCTATATTCCTACAACATAACGATACACATTACTAAGGTGCACGTGATAACAATTGTCATGTAAACTATATGTTAATTGTTAACCGCAAGCGATGCCTAATGTCAACAATATTTATAATACACATTTGCATTTAAATCCAAAAAACAAAAGAATTATAAATTTAGTTATTCAAGTTATTCACAACTCTTAAGTCATGCACCCAATAGTCAAAATGTAGTTCCTAGCAGATGCTCTTTTAAATTATAGTACAGACTCAAATTTACAGAAGTTTTTGCCAATATATGCCTCAATATAAATAGGTCTGTACTTAATATTAATGATATTCTATCAAATATATAACTCAATAGTTTATTCCCTTAAGGTTACACAGTGATATCAAATGATTTATTGTGTTCCTACCTAGTAACAATCTCGATTATATAAATCGAATTATATTATTATGTATATATCAAGAACGTGTACTGCTGTAAACTGCTGGCGATCCGTCCAGGCCTTTATAGGAACCGTGTCACCTCCTTTTAGTAGACAGATAGTCATGCTCATTTAACGGTTTAATACCTTTCATATATGGAATTGGGTAAATTCGTTGAAACTCAATAGTCTCATGAAATTTTTAATTACCTAGCTCACAAATGAAAGTTTAAGATTTAATAAATCATACTATTTTTTGATGGTAATAGCCCCAATTTTACCAATCCTATATATAAATTCCTGGCCCAGGTTTTTATATCAAAATAATCTAAAAATTTTGCTTATATTTAATATACTATAAGCATTCTTATTTGATAAGGTGTATATACTCACGATTTTAGAAACTTAACGTGAAACCTTTAATATTACGTTAAATATTTAACAACGTATTTAATTAAAGATTTAGAATGTGAAACTTATTTTTCTTAATGATCGATGAGACCGAAGATAGTATAATATTTAAAATAGATATTGGTAAGGCAATTGATAAATTAAAAATAGAAGATAAAACAATTATTATGTTGAAATACTTTGAGGATTTTACTATAACCCAAATATCAGAAGTACTTGCGTGTACGGTTGGCGGATTAACCCCTTAAGTTTGGACAATTTCTAAATGAATCTTTTGTTATCTTAATATTTGAAAATTTCCAGTTTTTCAGGCGGGAAAATTTTTTGCAAGAATCCAGTTTACAACGAGCCTCACCTATATGAGTAGTC
>NZ_DATCTU010000092.1 GCF_036567765.1 Pseudobacteroides sp. | reverse complement strand
GCAATAGGACGGCAGCTTGTTTTTGGCATTCATTCTTATAACGGCATCTATTTTAAAATTCAGGGAACCTGATATATTTTGTGTGTTGAACCTGGGGATTACATCCTTTTCCCAGTTGGTTTTGAAGGTGGTGGTTACCATAGCTTCATCCCTGTTTTCCGACATTATGTTGGCACTGAGAATGGTTATTTTCTGGTTGGTGCCTATAAGGGATATTTCGAAGTAGTCTGTACTGTACCAGTAATCGCTATTTCTGGCTTTTTCTTTTATTACCTGGGTGCTTGTCCCGTCTTGGAAGTCTATGAAGGGGTTGGTTGTTTGCCAGGAGGTGTTGGACTCTTCACCATACTCTGTCACAATTTCATCATATGTAGCAAATGTGCATAATGTACCAAACAGAAAAGTTATTATTAAAGTTATTCCAGCTTTTATTTTCACTCTTATACCCCCTCTGGTATTCTAGTCAAAGGTATATTGCTTCTAAGCCTAACAATTTTGCTGAAACTTTCATTACTGTCTTTATTCCATTTTGCTAACTCAATTTCCAAGTCATCCTCATACCATTTTCCAATATCAACGGACTGTTTAGATGGATTGATATTCTCTAAAATGCACCATTGGATTGTCCCTTTTACCCTGATCCTTCCATCATCACATATGTATATCATTGAGGTATCAGTTAAAAATCTAGAAACCACAACAGCTTTATCTTCTTTTATCATATTAATATATTTATTATTTGTATCATCATAAGTTACTTTTTTTCCATTTTCACTAGTAAATGTGCCTTCTTTAGATAAATACTTACTAATTTCATTTTTAAACGTCAAATCAACTATGCGATAATCAACATTGTTTAACGCCTCTATATACCCCTTGGCCTTCCGAATTAAATCGATAAGATACTCTTTAGTAAAAGTCTTCACAACATCCTTATTTGACATATACTGCCCCTTCATTACGCTGGTATCAACCTTCTGATTTTCGGGATATCCATTCAGCCTAGCCCTCTGCTCTGCTGTCAACGGAGGCATAACATAAGTTCCATCCGCCAAATCCTGCTGCCTCTCAATTTCCTTATAATATGCCTTCATCTTGATCCTGTACTCGTTAGGATCATCTCTGAACTCAAGCACCCTTACAATCATCTCTGTTACCTCAGCCCTTGTGGCAGTCTGGGTTGGCTTAAATGTCCTGAGTTTCTTGCTGTAGTAACCTCTAATGAGATATTCACTGAAAGCCGTATCTATCCATTTTGTATCAATTCCTGTTACATCTGTAAAAACAGGAGTTGAGGCAGCCTTTGGATCAAGCTTTAAAAGTCTCAAAATCATCTTTGCCATGTCCATACGTGCCATGCTGCCGTCATAGTTGTAACCATCCCCATCCTCTATAACACCAAGCTCTTTGGCCTTATCAACATAATTCTTATACCAGACATCCTTATGAAGCTCCTGTTTATAGCCTGCTGCTGCAAGCAAAAGCTTAATAAACTCGGCAGTCTTAATTGAGTTTTTGGGTTTGAATGTGCCGTCACTGTATCCGTCAATTCCCCTTAGTCCAACAAGCTTTGAAAGGTTATTTGCATACCAGTCCGCAGCCTTTATATCCTTAAACCTTTTTGTAGTGTATGTAACAAGACTGTTTAGCTTCTCCCCGGCAAGCTTTATATTCGGTTCCTTCCCTCCAAATATGGTGCTAAGCTCTGTTTCAGCAGTTGAAGCTGCAGCAAAAAAACATATTGAATTTCCTGAAACAAATATTAGTACAATTAATAAAGAAACAAACCTTACAATCCTATTTCTCATCATTTTGCCGTTCCTCCCGGAGTTTTATTATTAAATATCAACAATGGATTACATTAGAACACCATAAATTCCTCGCCATGCATCCTGGATATTGATGAGTTAAGTCAACACATGAGCGAAATTTATAATGGAAGTTACTTTTTGATCTATTTAATTATATCATTTATCGGAATAATTTTGAAAATAATATACCAATTTAAGATTTATAAGGAAAAATCTTATTATTTAAAAAACTAACTTCAGCTGCTATTGTCCCCTTAAAAATGGTATAATTTTGTTTGATTTCTTTTCTGAATTCTGTTCTTGATGTAGATGATAGAAAAAGGCTTGTGTCACTGGACATTATCGAGAACAAAGAGCTTATTAAAGAAATGATTTTTGATAAGACATGAAGACTGGACATAAGGGCCAAAACTGCTGATAACACCCAATTAAATATTGAAGTACAGTTAACCAACCAATATAATATGGACAAAAGAACCATGTTCTTCTGGGAAAAACTTTTTCTTGAAGGAATAAAAAAGGGTGAAGATTATATAAATCTCTCAAAGGTTATAACTATTAATATATTAGATTTCGATTATTTGGATATAGGAAAATTTCATATCAAATATCATCTTTGGGAAGATTCAGAAGAAAATTATCTTTTGGCAGATTTAATCGAAATTCATTTTATAGAAATGCCTAAATTTAAGCGACTTAAGCAAAAAAATTTAAAAGGTAATCCCCTTCATAGATGGTTAAGCTTCTTCGACAAGATGTTAACTGAAGATGAATTAAAGGAGCTGATTGAAATGAATAGTGCATTAAAAGGGCTGAGGCTAAGCTTGAGCATCTCAGTTCGGATAAAAAAGCAATTGGATTGTACAAAGCACGTGAAGATGCAATTAAAATTGCTAAAAACCTTATTCCTCTAGGTTTTGATATATCGGTAATCTCAGAATCTACCCGCCTTTCAGCAGAGCAAATAGAAGAAATGCAAAAATCTTCAAACAACTAAAATAATATCTTTTGAGCCAATAAATTATATAAGGCAATGTTTCCTTACCACTTACTGCCTCTGGATATGTCGACAGGTTGTGCATGCGAATATAGAATTTTTATCGTAACTCAAATAGTTTATATTTCGTAGCTTATTAATCCTTTTTACGAAAGGCCTGTTGCTTCAATTATTCCATGCATTTCCATTCCCATTACTATTAACTTCCTTGCTGTTTTTTCTATGCCCATTGTTTCCCCTTTTTCCACCACCCTTTCCACCTTCTTCTATCATCTTGTCAAGTGCTGCAGCAAAATTTGATTTCATACATTCCATCTCCTTACCTACTATTTCATTCAATATTTACCTATTTTTACAGTGCACGTAAATTGTTTAAATGTTAATAAAATTCAACAAAGGAAATCTGGAGCCCTATTGGATTAATACAAGTGGAAATGCCGTCATCAGGCAGCTTGCTACTGAAGGTGATCCTCGAATACAGCTTAGTATTCAGGATATAATTAAAGGTGGTGCAATACACGCCATTAAAATTGATGAAAATATTACATACAGTGAAATAATGGGTTCAGAAAATAGCATATGGTCCTTCATGCTTATGAGCGGATATCTTAAGCCTGTAAAAACAGCACTTATGAAGATAGCCACTATCTGACCTTCACCCGAAAAACACCTTTTTATAAGCCTTTATCAAATTATGCTTTTCTATTTCCCAATTCAATTCCTTTTCAATCCTTTCTCTTCCTATTGCACCCATTTTATTTCTATGTTCTTCACCATCCAAAAGCACTATTATTTTTTCTGCCATATCAACCGCATCATTCCTTTTTGCATAAAGCGATGCTTCTCCTGCAGTAAATTTGCCTTCAGTGAGCTCAAACTGCACTATAGGCTTGCCCAAAGCCATGTATTCCATAACCTTATTCATTGTGGCTTTGTCATTTACTTCATTGTATTCAGCGGGATTGACACAAACATCGGCAGTATTTAAGTACTCAAGCAAGACCTTGTCACTAACCCTGCCTGTGAATGTAAAATACTTTTCAAGGCATTTTTCCCTCACATACTTCCGTATGTTTGAAATTTCCGTTCCACCTCCAACACAAGCAAATTGTATATCCCTTCTTTTTTTTACATTTATAATATAGTCAGCCACATCGACCAGGTAGTTTAAGCCTTCATGCTTTTCTATAAACCCTACATAACCAACCATGAATTTACGGTGGTTTTTCAGCTCCTCTATCGGTGGTATGATTTGAAGTCTTTCAAAGCTAGGGGCACTCCTTACCACAAATACATCCTCGGGCCTTTTACCGCCTCTTTTCAATGCAATTTCTCGGTAGCTGTCATTGGCGGCAATGGAGACTTCCGAGCACTTAAACGCCTTTTTTTGGAAGTATAACATAAGCTTATGAGAAAAGCCTTTAATGCCACATTTGGATATGTGCAGCTCAGGATATATATCGTTGTGATCAAAGATAAACTTCTTTCTCAATAGCTTAAAAGGCTTCGCAGCAATATATATGAAATCAGGAGGGTTGCAGACATGAATAACATCAAACCCTCTTACAAAATGACATTTCACAGCCAGTACAAACTCCCAAAATATTGCACTTCCAAACTTAAGTAGATGACTTAAGGCACCATCTCCTTTATGTATCAGATTATGCCTGTACATTACTATGCCGTCGATTATCTCGAATTTATTCTCATATCCCTTTCCTGTAGGACAGATTATCGTCACATTTGCACCGCATTCTTTCAGTGTGACAGCCTCCTGCCACGATCTTGTTTCAAAAGGACATGGCAGGCTTCCAACAATCATGAGTACTTTTTTGCCTGAAAATACCCCCATTGATTCCTCTTGCATAGCTTTATCCCCCTATCTCAACATAATCACAAAGTGATTATATCAACCTTAAAAAATCATCTCTTCGGAACAGTAAGAAAGGGTTAATTCTAAGCATAGCATTTTGATAAACTTTATTGGAGGAAACAATTATTGTATAAAAGACTTGTGAAAATAAAACTCAAGATACTTCTGTGTTAAACACAGTAAACATGCAATTGTCTATTACCCTACCCTATATCCCAAAAAATAAAATTAAAGGACTTATATATTCTCTATATTTTTACATTGATCACTTTACATAAGATTTTATTAAAATAATTTTATAACAAAACATGCCAAAAGTCTATATTAAGATTAAAAGTCCCTACACATAAACAGGGCTGTCGTAGACAGCCCTTAAGCTTAATATCATATTTATCGCTTCATTTATCTTATAAATTTTCCTTGTACCATTGTATGCATCTTTTGAGACCTTCATCTACGCTGATTTCCGGGTAGTATCCCAGGTATTCCCTTGCCTTGCTGATATCTGCATTGGAATGCTTTACATCGCCTTTTCTGTCGGGACCATAAAGCGGTTCTATATCCTTCTCCAAAAGTTTACATATACTGTTATATAAGTCAATTAAAAAAACCCTTCCCCCGGTTGCGATATTAAAAATCTCACCGCAAGCTTCTTTACCGGCAAGACACGCTCTCAAATTAGCCCGAATCACGTTGTCGATATAGGTAAAGTCTCTGGATTGTCTGCCATCGCCATTAATAGTAGGAGCAGTATTATTGATAAGTGATTTGACAAATACAGGTATAACGGCAGCATATACCGAGTTTGGATTCTGCCTCCTGCCAAAAACATTGAAATACCGAAGCCCTATAGTTTCAAGGCCATATATCTCAAAAAAGTTTCTTCCATACAGTTCATTGACCTTCTTGGTAATCGCATATGGGGATAAGGGCTTTCCCACCCTGTCCTCAATTTTGGGAAGATTAACCTCGTCTCCGTAAACCGATGAAGATGATGCGTACACAAACCTTTTAACACCATTATCCCTGGCAGCAATCATCATGTTGAGCATGCCTGTTATATTTACATCATTGGATGTCCTTGGATCATTAATAGAACGCGGAACAGAGCCTAACGCCCCTTGATGAAGGACATAATCAACGTTTTTACAGGCCTCATTGCATGTATCACTATCTCTGATATCACCTTCAATCAGTTGGAAATTACTATTTTGTACGAAGTTTGCTATATTGTCCTTTTTCCCTGTTGCAAAATTATCTAAAACTCGAACCCTATAACCCATATCAAGAAGTGCTTCCGTTATGTTTGAACCTATAAAGCCAGCACCTCCGGTAACAAGAAAAAGACTGTCTTTTGGGAAAGAAATATTTTCAAAGCCCATTACCTTACAACCTCCAATAACTAAATTCAGATGCCAATGCCTCTTCTCTGCTATACAAACCCTTTACATCTATTAGGATACGCCTGTCATTTTTGTATAGCTCTTTGAGATCATTTAGAGATAACGAGCTATACTCATCATGATTTACCGCCACCACAACAGCATCGTATTTATCATTGCCATTTAGATCAACAAGATCTATACCATATTCATGCCTTACTTCGAAAGGATCCGCATTAGAATCGGTAACACAAACATCTATTCCATATTCTTTAAGTTCGTTTACAATGTCAATAACCTTGGAGTTTCTGACATCAGGAACGTTTTCTTTAAATGTTATTCCCATAATCAAAACCTTACTGCCCTTAATCTGGATGTCATTCCTTATTAAAAGCTTTACTGTATTCTCGGCTATATACTTGCCCATTCCATCGTTTATTCTTCGTCCTGCCAGGATAACCTGGGGATGATACCCCAATTCCTCAGACTTATAAGTTAGATAGTATGGGTCTACACCGATACAGTGGCCCCCAACAAGTCCGGGAAAAAACTTAAGAAAATTCCATTTGGTCCCAGCTGCTTTCAGAACCGCCAGTGTATCGATTCCCATTTTATTAAATACTATTGAGAGTTCGTTCATAAATGCTATATTTATGTCCCTCTGGGTATTTTCTATAACCTTGGCTGCTTCTGCTACCTTGATACTTTCAGCCTTATAAACGCCTGCTTTTATAATGAGCTCGTATACCTTAGCAATAACTTCTAGAGATTCATCATCCATACCTGATACTATTTTGATAATATTTTCTACAGTATGAACCTTGTCCCCCGGGTTTATCCTCTCGGGAGAGTAACCAACCTTAAAATCTTTTCCGCACTTAAGGCCGGAGAACCTCTCAAGTATAGGTAGGCAAACATCTTCAGTAACCCCGGGATAAACCGTAGATTCGTAAACCACAATAGAGCCTTTTTTAAGATTCCTTCCAACTATTTCACTTGCACTTCGAACAGGTAACAAATCTGGAGTCTTATCTTTGGCAATTGGTGTAGGCACAGCAACAATAAGAAATCTTGATCCTTTTAAGTCATCCTGGTTGCACGTAAAGTGAATATTGGATGTCTTAAGCTTTTCACTACCAATCTCTTTGGTAACATCAATACCTCGTTTATATGATTCAATCTTTTTTTCACTAATATCAAACCCAATAACGTCAGTCTTCTCGGACAAAGCAACCGCTAATGGCAATCCCACATAACCCAGTCCTATGACAGAAATCTTTTCTTTTCTGTCTCTAATCCGTTCAAATAAATTTTGCACAAAAGCTACCTCCCATAGTCATCAACTGGTATTACATAAACATTACATAAGATTATAACACAATGTTAGCCTTTAGTATTATATCACTTTTTGCTAAACAATTAAAATAAATATGTAAATATAAAATAACCGGCAATATATTTTTATATAGCCGGTCATTTTTATATTTATTTTATATTTCATTTTATATTTTGAATCTTATATTCTCAAATAATCAATAAGCTCCTCTTTTTTTGAAAACCACAAGTATAGTTTTGAGAATAATCTTTATGTCAAGGAATATAGACCACTCATCTATGTACTTGGTATCAAGCCTGACCACTTCGTCAAAATCCATTATACTGCTTCGTCCCGACACCTGCCACATACCTGTCATGCCAGGCTTAATGCTGATCCTTCGACGCTGGTAGTTCTCATATTTACTGACCTCGTCAAGTGTTGGAGGCCTTGTACCCACAAGGCTCATTTCACCTTTTAGTACATTTACAAACTGGGGAAGCTCATCAATGCTGGTTTTTCTAATGAACCCACCTACCTTTGTAATTCTTGGGTCATTTTTCACTTTGAACATGAGCCCGCCTTCAACCTGATTGTACTTTTGCAGCTCAGCTTTTTTCTTTTCTGCATCCACACACATGGACCTGAACTTGTAGAGCTTGAAGGTCCTACCGTTAAGGCCTACTCTATTCTGTGCAAAAATTGCCGGTCCCGGCGATTCGACCTTTATTGCTACAACTGTGAACAGTGCAACTATACTTGTCAGAACTATGCCTATTGAGGCTCCTATAATATCCATCAGCCTTTTTAAAAAAAGTTGTGCTTGATTAAGTGAAACTGAGTCAAATGTAAGCATAGGAAGCGTACCAACGTTGCTTATGTATGTCTTTGCTATTTTTAAATCATATAAATCCAGTATCATTCTTACAGTCAAACCCATTTCTTCACACATCAACACGTACCGCTCAACTTCTCCCAGGTAATCCCTTGGAAGAGCGAATATAACTTCGTCAACTGCATTCTGCTTGATAATAACTTCCAGGTCCTCTATACTCCCCAGCTCATTATGACCTTTCAGGGATTTGCTGTTGGCTTTAACATACCCTAATATGTTTACATTTATTTTGCTCCTGTCAACATATTCCGTAAACTTCTTAGCTACTCTGGGGGTACCGACTATAACAACTCTGGATACGCGATGAAGGCTCATATGTTTTTCCATAGCGGCATACTTATACAGAAACTTTTCTATAAGCAGGGCCAGGACTATACAAACGCTGAACACCGCATATAGAGCTCTGCTAAACAATGTTTCCTTGATAAAAAACATCATAGCGGCTAAAAACAGGTCTGATATAATAGCTGAAAACAATACCACCCTTATAATCTTGTCAAAGTTAAAAAAGACAATTTTTTCATAAATCCTGGAATTCTCCATCAAAAAGAGCCAAATCGGTATGTATACTATTAGTATCCATAAATATTCCTTAAGTCCGCTTAAAGTGGTGTAATTTTTAGTTATCAGATATGAAATAATAAAAGTTAAGGTAATAACTAAAATATCCACTAGTGCTTGAATAATATGGCTTGCCGAAAAAATATTCGCTCTATGCATTACACTTTCCCCCTAAATACCAGATTAAACAACCCGATAATTCTTTGATACAAGCTGAATTAAATAAGTATCTGTTTTTCCCGGAAAGTAAATCGGATAGTAATGTATACGCTGCACGATATGCTCTTTATCCAATAAAAATTGTGCTTTTTATACATTTTACCACATTTACATAATTTTGTAAAATAATTTCCTTTACTTTTTTATCTATAAGTTTTATTCATACCTATAGTAATTGTAATATGCGGATCTGCTATCTATTTTGGTAAGTACAATTCCAACTATTTTCGCATTGATACCAACCAGTGCTTTTATAGCCCTTTTGGACATTTCAATCCTAGTTTGGCCGCTTGCAACTACAACAATTGATCCATCTACGATGCCTGTAAGTATAGCCGCATCGGTAACTTGTCCTACCGGAGGAGTATCTATAAAAATAATATCATACTCACTTTTCAGGCTCTCTATGAACTGCTTCATCCTCTCAGAACTCAGTATTTCGGAAGGGTTTGGTGGTATCGGACCACTGGATATAATAAACAAGTTGTCAATACCTTCCTTTCGCTGAATTACTGATTTCTTTGACTCCTTATCTGTCGCCAAAATATTGGTTAGTCCTTCATTGTTTTTGATACCGAAATAGCTGTGAACTTTTGGCTTACGCAAGTCAGCATCTATAACAAGCACCTTTTTTCCGGACTGTGCAAGGGTTATTGCAAGGTTAACGGTTGTTACAGTTTTACCATCACCTAATGAGGGACTTGTGAGCAAAATAACCTTCATATCCTTATCCACGCTTTTGAATTGAAGATTTGTGCGCAATTCCCTAAAGGCTTCAGATGCTGCTGCCTTAGGATTGTTTGCCGTAATGAGGTTTTTAAGGTATTCCTCCTCAAGCTGCTTTTCATCCTTGGCCTTTTTATTTCCTCTTTTACCACCTTCAAAAGCCGGAACAGTACCGATAACATTCAATCCCAAATGACGCTCAACATCCTCAGGCTTTTTAAATGTATGATCAATAAATTCAAGAAGATATATAAGAGACACACCTAACAGGAGACCTAGAAATCCTGCTAAACCCACATTCATTTTTTTATTGGGTTTAATGGGGTCTTTAGGCTCTTTGGCAGTGTCTATGACCTTTACGTTTTTTACCTCTATGATATCTGAAGCAAGCTGCATTATAATAGTCCCAAGTTCATTAACAACCCTTGCAGCAAGCTTGGGATCATAATCATCATAACTTATTTTAAATATTCTCGAATCCTTTACAGTCGTAACATCTACATTATTTTGAAAAGTCTTTATGTCTACACCTAACTTGGAGTTGATATTTTCAGCAACCAGTCTTGACTTTAATATTTCCCTGTAATCTATAACAAGCTGACTGTTTACCTGTAAGTCCAACAGACTTAAAGCCCCGATCTTATCCTTTTCTTTACCAAGAAACAAAGTGGTCTCTGCTCTGTAAACAGGCTTAAGATAAAATGCTGTAACTGCGTAGGATACTCCTGTCGCTATAACAAGACATATTAGTAATATGTACCATTTCCTTAAAAGTATAAGTATCAGTTCCCTAATGTCTACCTCAATAAAGTCTTTGTTTTCCATTACAGTTCTCCTTCTTCCATATCTAATAATTAAATTCAATCAATATTAGGATTGTTGCTGCAATAAACCTGATAAAATTAATACCTGCTAAACTTTAGTTATATTAAAAATTTGTGCTGCTTTAGGTATATAGCATAATAACAACCTCCCAGTTATATATAAAATTAGTCTATATAATAAAAAACTATAATAAGTAACTATAATAAATAACTATAGTAAATAACTATAAGTATAAAACAGCTCTTTTGCCCTCTCATAATCGGAACCCAATGTTTTTCTCAAATAGTCTTTAATCTGCTGTGTTGCCTCATCGGTCATTCCACTCTGACTGATTCCCTGAACATAACCAATGTCAATCCTTGAATAAATACGCTTTATGTCAGGTATGTCGGAAGGATCAATGTCATTTTTATATTCATCCAATTTTGCATCAATCCAACTTTTAGGTGTATCATTCTTTGGTGTTGCACTAACTGCCGGTTTAATCGAAACATACTGTGAGTTGTTTTTAATATTATCGGAAGGGCTGGCTGTCACTTTAGGGGTATTTATAGGTGTTACAATCGGTGTCCCCTGAGGCAATTTACCTTCCTGATTACCATTAATTCCAGTGCTTTTTGTATTTCTAGGTTTGTTATCTTTACCAGTAGTGTCTTCGCCACTTGCCTTACTATTGATTCTATTCGAACTTATACTTTCAGGAGTATTTAAATTTCCATTTAAATCTTCCTTAGGTGAATTAGTTTGTCTGCTGTTATTGGATTCATTATTTACATTTGGCACATCATTATCTGCAATATATTCAACATTACCTGCATCCCTATTTATAATAACTGGTATAATGAAGCCTACAGATACCGTCAATAAAACAGCAAGTAAAATTATAATAATTTTTTTCATAATAAATCTCCTAATAATCCCCTATATCCTTATGTGAAAAAATAACTTCAAATATATGTTTTAACAGAAATGATCAACATAAAATATCAAAAATAAGTAAAAAATATCAATTATTACTCTATAATTATCGAATAAAATTCTGATTTTGTCAAACTATTATACTTAATAAGTAAAAAACTTATTAAATCTAAAAATTGAATAGTCTTTTTAGGAAAAATACCTTCTCGACAACAGGAGATATACTTTCTACAGAAAGATTGCTTATAACCCTGGAGGGATTAATGCTGATCAATTTTTCAGCATTTTCCTTACCTATCAACTCATCTAAAGTTTTTGTCAGGTATTCTGTTCCCTTAAATCTATCATTAACACAATGCGTATCAGTAGCTATAAAATGGACCAATCCCTTTTTTAGAAGAGTTTCAGCAAAATTTTTTATAGTTTTGCCATATCTGCCTGCTAAACTATCATGATTTACTTGAATTAAAACCCCATTTGATATCAGCTTTTCTATCAGCTTAAAATTTGTATTAATCGTTCTATTTCTCTCAGGATGGGCTAAGATTGGAATATACCCTTCTATCCGAAGTTTATAAAAAGCATCCTCCAAATAAATAGGTATACTGTTAAGGGATGTCTCAATAAGTATATACTTCGAGCCATTCAAAGTAAGAATCTCATTTGACTTAATTAAATCGATAATATCCGGAGTGATGAACACTTCCATGCCTGGTTTAATCTCAATCTGTGGAACCTTTTGCATTAAGACCTTATTAAGCTGGCCAGTCATACTTGTGACAGCAGCTGCATTGGTTTGATACGTACTTCCTACTATGTAATGAGGTGTTGCAACAATACTCTTGACCCCTTTATTCTTTAGCATTTTGCACACTTGTATGGACTCATCCAGTGTCTTTGGACCATCATCTATACCCCACAACACATGGCAATGAATGTCAATCATCTAATCACCTTTATTTCTTTTGTAATAACCATATAAGGGACAGTCCCGCCTGGCCAAATACTCCGATGCTAAGAAATGTCCCTTACTGTTATTTTAAATTATTATGCAAAGTTTATTTTTTTGCACTGAGTGTGATACATTTGTCAATTATAGTCATAACTTCTGCTCTTGTTATTTTCTTATTTGGCTTAATAGTGTTGTCTTCCTTATAACCTTCTATTATAGTTAATTCGATAGCCTTAGCAACATATCCAAGTGCCCAACCTGAGACTGCCTTTGCATCTTTGAATTTAAGTGCAGTGTTCTTTGAAGCCTCATAATTAAATGCTTTCATTGCCATAACAAGGAATTCTTCACGTGTAACTTTATTGTTTGCTTTGTAAGTATTGTCCGGATAGCCTGCCACAATACCTTTTTCCAATGCAACCTGAATGTATCCTTGAGCCCATGTAGGAATGGATTTTATATCTGCAAATTTAAGCTTTGGATCTTTAGCAGGTTCCAAACCTATAGCTTTTACCAATGTTGTAATAACTTCTGCTCTGGTCATATCTAAATCAGGTTTCACTGTTCCATCAGGGTAACCTGCTATAGCACCATTTTCAATCATGCTTATCATTCTTTCCTCAGCCCAGTGATTGAAAATATCCCCGAAAGGTCCATAGCCCGGCTTAACTTCAGGTGGCTCTACAACAACATTTTCTGTTCCAACAATAACAACATATTTTACTTTTGATTTATCCAATGCAGTTACTGTATAGAATACAGGGTTGTTAAAGTTTTTCTTAACTCCAGCCTCAGGTTTGATAGATGCTCCTCTAAACTGGATTTCAGGTTCAACCTTCTTCAGATCCGTACCTGTAGGAACTTTAACGTATATTGTATGAATCTTTTCAAATATTACTCCCTTTGAATTAGCAATTCCTTTAAAGCTGAAAGCTGTAATCTTTTTTTCACTTGGTGCCAATGTAGGTGCAGCAGTCGGCACACTTGTAGGAGTAACAGTTGGTGTTGATGTTGGTGTCGGTGTTGGTGTTTCCAAACCACCTGGAATAGTAGCAGTTGGTTGTGTTGTGTATGATGGCGATGGTGGTGGATTAGATGGTACTGAAGTAGGAATTGGTACAAAATTCAATTTACCATCGTATATATTTTTGTTTTCTTTATTCTCCAAATGTTTCTTAAATTCTTCTATTTCACTACCAACCTCTAACCTATTTAAGGAATTTTGAGCCCTTAAAAGAAAAACATCTATTGAACTATTATTATTAACACCTGTTGGAAGATCTTCCACATAAACCAAAAGGTCTTTTAACAAGTTATTTATAAATGTTTTTTTAACTTCAGTTGTATTTAATTCAAATTTTATTTTTTTAGTATCTCCATCTAAATCAAAAACTGTTGGCACACCAAAATTAGAATGTACTGCTAATGTTTCCAGTACAGTAACTATAAATTTGGTACCATTATCATTATTTATATCTCCAGTTACAATATAATTTATTTTATTTGCTACATTTCTGAACTTAGAAAAATCATTGCTGCTTACTGAATATCCGTGTATTACCATATCTGCAATAAATTCTCTTTTTAGTGGAGACATACCTTTAAAAGTAGTCATCAACATTGTCAAATCATCTTGATTTAAATTTATGTTTAACAATTCATAAATTTTATCTTTTGCTTGTGATGAAGTGAACTCGTCTATTTTTGTTATACAATCTGCTGCTTGAAGCCTTTTATCTTCTGTAACCGCTAATGCTGCAATGATAAATTTCTGAACCCCTGATACTTTAGCTGATAATTCAGGTTCTGTTGCTGATTGTTCCGAATTTGAGTAAGCTGTGATGCCAAGTGAACTAAGTGACAAACAAAGAATAACAACGCAAGACAAGACCCTTTTAGTAATAATTTTGAACATTAAATACTCCCCCTTGTAAACTCTTAAGTATTAGCTAACAAACAAAGGACTAAACTTATTCAATTCTAAAAAAAATCTGCGGAACTTAAGACATACTGCCAAGTTTGTTAAATTTTACTTTTTTCTGAATACTGCTTCTGTAATCAATATATTACGATTATAGCAGAAGCAATATACAAATTCAAGAAAAATAATGGATTAAATATGAAATTTCCCTTAATAACTTGTACTATCATGACCTACTCTTGGCTTTCATCGGAATACATAAAAAACTTCTAAAATCAGAACTCCTTCCGTTTAAATCCAAATCAAATGTGTTAATCATATTTCATTTTTCACTTTTAATATATTTTAACATTTTATATATTTTATTATTAATTATATATTTTAATAACTATTATGCTAAATAAAAAAAGGCCATATGAGGCCTTTCCATTTTTATGTCAGATTCAATCCTTCATTCATGCTGCCTGTACGGTATCCCTTTAAATCCAGTGCAGTATACTTAAATCCTATTTCCTTAAACCTGTTATATATTTTATCTCTAACTTCCTTCTTTATTATTTTTTCAATTTCTTCTTCATAAACCTCTATCCTTGCTATATCACCGTGGTATCTCACTCTGACCTGCCAAAAACCCAAATCTATCAAGAACTGCTCTGCCAAATCCACTTTTTTAAGCCCTTCTTCCGTTATCTTCTCACCATACGGGAATCTTGAGGATAGACATGCAAAAGACGGCTTATTCCATGTTTTTAGCCCCATTTCCTTTGATAATACCCTTATTTCTTCCTTTGTCAGCATGGCTTCTCTAAGAGGGCTCACAACGCCATGCTCCGAGACAGCAATTGATCCAGGTCTGTAATCGCTAAGATCATCATAGTTTGATCCTTCAGCAACATACTTTATATTATTCTCACCTGCAATAACCTTAATTTTTGACATGAGTTCATATTTGCAAAGATAACATCTGTTTGTAGGATTATCGGAAAACCCTTCCACATCAAGCTCTTCCGAAACTATGACCTTATGCCTTATTCCAGAGGAATTAACAAATTCCATAGCCTCATTAAACTCTCTTTCAGGATATGTACTGGAACGGGCCGTTACTGCAAGAACATTATTTCCCAGCACCTCAAATGCTACCTTCAGCAAAAAGGTTGAATCAACGCCTCCTGAAAATGCTATAATGATACTCTCCATATTCTTAAGTTTATTCTTCAATAAATCCAATTTACCATAAATATTCATAGGTTGGTCTCCGTTTAATTATTGATTTTACACGACAAACAATCGCTTATCAGTACTAATCCTATTTGTTTTATATAATATATCAGGGGCATTTGAGTGTCAATACAAATATTTATAGGCTATTTTACCAATTTAATTCCGTATGTGCCAAAGTCGGAAATCGTGCTTGACGTTTCTCCATCCATACAATATGTAATAAATCTGCCAATTACATCGGCTTGTCCCGTATTCGAATCCATTGACACTCCTTCAAGGAAAAACGTAGCAAACCCCAAAACTTTTATGGCTTTCTTACCATTTACAGTAAGAGTATTTACAACCGGAAGAAAAATTACCCTTGGACAGTTAAGGCTATAATTGTAGTAAGAGTCGCTGCATTGGCTTACCATGCTGTTTATACCTGTCTGAGTAGCACCGGCAATATTACCTGTCTCAGTCATTATTATGTCACCAACACTAACGGTTCCGCCATACCCGTTTAATAAATTGTCCCTGTATCTATTGGCACCTGTACCACCTAACTCAATCGGTGCATAATTCCCGGTTGTACCTCCGCCGCCTCCCTGTTTAAGGCTGTACAGCTTGCCATAAATAAACGTTTGCTGGACCACAGCTATAGGCCTTATACCCGTTACTGAAAATATGTTTTCAACCCTTGCCTTAGCAGCAGCCTTGATATTTTTGTTTCTTATCCCCATTATATTTGCAAAATAAAATCTGACATCCTTTGAGGCTGTGACCTCAACCGCTCTGAAATCATAGTCTATATTGCATGAAGCTGTCAAATAATTGCGGTTATTTCTGTAAAGATATTCAAAAGCAGCGTTTTTGGCATTGGTCTTTTCTGTAACCAATTCCTGTGCAGACGCCAATGCCGCTGCATCAACCGCCTTTGACAGTTTTGCCTTTTCCAATGCCACAACACCGATATCAAGGGTTAGAGCAGTAAATCCCAATATAATTGTAATAGTGAGAGTCAGTATAATAAGAGATGATCCTTTTTTGCTTTTAAAAATTCCCATAATGAACCCTCCAGTTTCGGTTACTTATTATATAAATTCGAGTAAACGAATATTATAATAGGGGTATCAATATGGTCCTTTGGAACTACAAAAGGCCCTATCTTTTTTCTGGTTCTATATGCCTAACCAGTAAAGGTAAAAAACAGCAGAAGACTATTTGCAACAACAATCACACTGGTTATTATCCACCCCATTATGTTGGTTATGGGCTTATTTACAAGCTCTCCCATAAGGTCCTTACGCTTTGTAATAAGTAGCATTGGAATTATTGCAAAAGGAAGTATAAAGCTCAATATGACCTGACTTAGGACAAGTGCTTTCATAGGGTTAAAGCCTGACAAAATAATTAGCATAGCGGGAAGCATAGTAACAAACCTGGCTAAATTATCATTTATTTTTATTCCTACAAATCCCTGCATTATTGTCTGGCCTGCCATAGTGCCTACAGCTGAAGATGAAAGCCCCGATGCTATGAGAGCCAGGCCAAAAGCACCGCTTGATGCAACACCTAAGAGAGGGTACAGGGATTTATGAGCCTCCTCAATTGAATTTATAGCCACTCCGTTCTTAAAGAAAACAGCGGCAGATACCAATACCATTGAAGCATTTACAATAAATGCAATATTCATGGCAATTACGATATCCAACCTTTCCAACCTGAAGTGCCTTCTTCTGTCGGCAGCTGTCAAGTCCTTATTTCTATGTTGTACAAGCTGGGAGTGAAGGTATATTACATGGGGCATTACAGTTGCACCAAGCATGCCAACTGCTATAAGCACTGCCTCACTATTAGGCAGTGAAGGTATCAAAAGGTGAACCCCTGCCAGATCCCATTGAGGTTTTGCCAAAAATATTTCTACTGTATACGCTGCACAAATAACTGCCACCAATATAGAAATAATAAACTCAACAGCTCTTTGTCCATACTTTCCTATATACACAATAAAAAAGCTCAAAACAGCCGTAATTATTCCCGCATACACCATAGGTATATTAAACAACAGGTAAAAACCAAGGGTACTGCCAAGAAATTCTGCAAGATTGGTAGCCATTGCAGCCAGCTCTGCCATAATCCAAAAGCACCAGTTTGTTTTTTTGGAAAACACCTTTCCGCACATTTGCGGCAGGTTATATCCTGTAGCAATACCAAGCTTTGCAGACAGGGATTGTAAAAATATTGCCATAAGATTGCTCCATAATATAACCCATAAAAGATTATAATTAAATTTCGATCCTCCGCTTATATTTGTTGCGAAATTGCCCGGATCTATGTAAGCAACACTTATAACGAAGGCAGGTCCGAGAAACTTCAGGATTGACTTGGATTTATATAACTTACTATTATAGTCTGTTATCTGAGTTCTTTGTCTTACAATATGCTCAGCACTAACATCAGCCGTATTAGCACAGCTTTCCTCATACATTATTAACACCTCTTTGTAGCCAAGACTAATATTGTTTACTTAATCTACAATATGTGCAAGAGGTGAAATGTGTTACTTTATGCAAAGTATCAATATTTACAGGCATAATAAAAAAGAAACTTGTTAAAGTTTCCTTTTTATGCCTCATGTATCCATCTATTTGTCTGTTAACTCAAAGAAAATTTCTCATATTGCCGTTTAATTTCCGGATTGGACTCCAGAAACTTATTAAACTTGTCGATCATCTGAAGTGTAACTGAAGAAATATTATGTTCAATTAATTCAGTTTCAATCAATATGTTCTCTTTAACACCGAGGTTACAGAGAAAATTTTCAATAACAGTGTGTCTGCATAGTAAAAACTCTCCAAGTTCCTTTCCACTCTGTGTAAGGAAAATAATCCCATACTTTTTATATTCAATCAAGCCCAATTTGCTTAATTTCTGAACTGCCTTTGTTGCTGACGGAGCTGCCACATTAAGAAGTTCTGCAAGAGTATTTATTCGCATATACCCATCTACCAGAACATTCCTGTATATCATTTCCAAGTAGTCTTCCATGGCGGAAGTAAGCAGTTTTTTGTTATTCATAAGCAGCTGATAGCCGCGGACAGTATGAAATTTTGATTCTTCCTCCATAAAATCACTACCTTATGTAATAAACTAATATTAAACATATTACATCTTATAGAATAATGCAGATTAGCCCTCCGCTGCCTTCATTAATAATCTTGGTCAGCGTCTCCTGAAGCTTTAATTGTGCATCCTCAGGCATCTTGCCCAGCTTATTGTTAAGTCCTTCAGTTACCAGATCATGAAGTGATTTTCCAAATATATTGGATTCCCACAGTTTTTCCGGATCACTTTCAAACTCTTTAAGCAAATAATTGACCAATTCTTCTGATTGCTTCTCAGTTCCCACCAATGGAGCTATTTCAGTCTCAATATCTGCACGTATCATGTGAACGGAAGGAGCACTTGCCCTCAGCTTTACTCCAAAGCGGTTACCCTGCTTTATTATTTCAGGTACCTCCAGAGATAACTCGTCAAGTTTAGGTGCTACTACACCATATCCCTTCTCCTTAACTTCATTTAATGCATCTTCCAGCCTGTCATATTCCTTCTTTACTCTAACCAGCTCTTTCATTATTCCGATCAATCTATGTTCGCCTTCTATTTCCATACCCGATGCTTCGCTCAGAGTGCTGTAAAACAATCCGTCTATTGCACAAATTTCTACTGCCACACTTCCATCTCCAAGATTGATTCTCTCAATTGAAGCTTTTTTGACAAATTCATAATTCTCAAACATTGCCATATTGTTTTTAAGCTCTCTCATCTTTCTGACATCAACAAATATGTCTTTCACTGCATTGATCATGTCTGCCTTTATCCTGTTGCAATCCTCTAGTGTCTCAATCCAAGCCGGAATGTTAATACCTATTTCAGTTACAGGGAATTCATACAAAATCCTTTCCAATATAACGCTTATATCTTCAATACGAAGCTGTGCACAGTTAACATTAACAACAGGCACTTTGTATTTTTCTTCTAATTCTTCTTTTAATCTGACAGTTTCAGAATCGTAAGGCTTAACTGAGTTTAAAACAATTACAAAAGGCTTGTTGATTTCCTTAAGCTCATTTATAACTCTTTTTTCAGTTTCGATATACTCTTCTCTTTCAAGATCGGTTATTGTACCGTCGGTAGTAACAACGATACCTATGGTGGAGTGTTCATTAATTACTTTCCTTGTACCGATTTCTGCCGCTTCTCCAAAAGGAATCTGGTAATCATACCACGGTGTAGTAACCATACGGGGAGCATTGTTTTCAAGATACCCTAATGCACCTTTAACCAAATATCCTACGCAATCAATCAATCTTACTTTTAATTGGATATTCTCATCAACTACAATTTCAACAGCTTCGTTAGGTACAAACTTAGGTTCAGTGGTCATAATAGTACGACCTGCTGCACTCTGGGGCAGCTCATCTCTAGCTCTTTCCTTTTGGTATGAATTTTCTATGTTGGGTATAACCAATAAATCCATAAACTTCTTAATAAATGTGGATTTACCGGTCCTTACTGGTCCTACTACTCCCAGATATATGTCACCCTGTGTTCTTTCAGCTATATTCTGATAAATGTTGTATTTCTCCAAACCCAATCCCCCCTACATAATTTACATATAAGCTATGCTTACTTAGTACTTTGTCTGTATAAATATATGCATGTTATTACGTTATATTACAAAATTATGTGGAAAATGGTTTTATGTTTTTTATACATTTTAATGTTTCTTTTATATTACATAATTATGCCTTATATTGATTTTGGTAATTTCCCATGATATTATATACATATTATTTATTTCCTGTAAATAATTTATAGCTTATTGCAGTTTTTACCTCTTACTCACCGCTTTTAGAGCGGTCTTTTTTTATGCCGGATCAGTATTTCAAAACCTTATAAAACACAAATGAAAACAATAAAATAGAGTTTAACAAAAAGACAGAACTCTCTGCAAAGCTTCCCAAAAGCAGGTAAGCAAGGAAAACACCCATAATCCTTCCTGCATTATTTATTACATCTCCAATGCTCATTACCCTGGCCATATAATTTTTATTTATTGATGATTGCAGCTTTGTTCCTATTAAGATGCTGCAAAATGCAAGTATTGTTCCCTCAAAGAACTGAAGGGCCAATATAAAATTCAAATTTTTTGTTATGCTGTAAAAAAACCAGATCCAGGAGATTGTGATTACCGATATGATTATATAAACATCCATTCTTTTATTAATTTTTTTATTCAAAACAAAAGCAAGGAACATTGCCAAAAAGTTTGTACCGTTAAAAACCGATATCATAAGCCCCCACTGCTTTTCAGTGATTTTCAGGGTGTCGAATACAAAGGGGAAAAAAGCAATGTTTATAGATGCACCTGTTGAGCATATTACAGTACTTAATATTATAAGGTTCTTTATCTCCGGAACACTAAAAAAGTACTTTATGCCTCCCTTTATATCGGAAAGTACTCCTCCGAATTTGTTTGATTTTACCCTGCCGGTATAATCGTGTATATTTTTGCTTTTAACAATAAGTATTAACGCCGCAGAAAGAACATATGAAAAGCAATTTACATAGAAGGCTATATCGGCACCTAAATTTACTACAGCAAATCCTGCCAATATGGGACCAATAAGAAATGCTATGCCAGATACACCCATCATTAGCGAATTTGTGAAGAGCAGCTCCCTTTCCTTTACTACACATATAATTAATTTCCTCTTTGCAGGGTTATAGACTATATCCAGCATAGATAAAAGAAACAGCAATAAATACAGCTTTTCAGAGCTGCTATGACCTATAAACAGCAGTGCAATGCCGCCCCTTACTATATCCATTATTACACATACATACTTTGCTTTAAACCGGTCTCCAAGGTATCCTGCAAAAGGAGATAGCAACAGGCTTGGCAGTTGGGATAATATTATTCCAATAATAGCAGATAAGCCAGACCCTGTTACCTTAACCAGCATTGTAGTTGAAGCTATAAATTGGAAAGCATCACCTATATTGGAAATTCCCTGACCTAGCAATATCATCATGAACGATTTGTTTTCAAGTAGACTTTTTAGATTCGTATTAATAATAGCATCTCCCATGTCTTTAAAATAATTAATCATTTGATACTTTATATTCTTATTTTTGATAGTCAACCTTTATTACCATTTTGGTTCATTTGGAATATTGCTGATGTTTTTATCATATTCTCTCAATATACTAATGAATAACGGATAAAGGATATATAAGTATGAGAAGAAAAGGCACGGGGGAAAAGAATATGTCAGTTTTTTTTCTAGCATTATTCGGAATGATATGCTGGGGTGTTGCTCCTATTTTTGCAAAGGTTGGGCTTCATAATACCAATCCCACTGCAGGTTTGGCCATAAGAACTTTGTTCGCTGCCGGTTTAATCTCCAGTTGGGTTATATGCAGCGGTTCCCTATCGCAGCTTAAAAGCATTTCCGGAACATCATGGGTTCTAATAGGAATTGAAGCTATTCTTGCAACTCTGGTAGGCGACTTGGCTTATTTTGCTGCAATCAAGAAGGGTGAAGTTTCATTTGTTACAATAATAATGTCTAGTTCCCCCCTTGTTACACTATTCTGTTCAACTATTTTCCTAGGCGAGCAGCTTACCCTGATGAGAGTAGGCGGTGCTCTTCTCATTTTGCTGGGTATAATACTTATAATGTAGATTATGGTGTAGTATACACCATAATCTACTAGACATAAACAAAAAAGCTAACAGCATACCTTTTATGATTTGCTGTCAGCTTTTACACTGCTTTTAATATAAAAATTTATTAATCTTACTTTTTATTTATTAAGGGTTTCAGAGAATTTAACTTTATAGTTTGACAAAGAAGTTCCATCCCAATTGAAAAGCATTGTTCCTTCTTTTGCATTTGTCATTGCCTTTGAGTTTTCAAAGCTTATTGTAGCAGGCTGCTTCTTTAATACCTTAAACGTAAATACCGCTATTGAACCTGTTGATTCTGAAACTTTGCTGTTTTTATATCCCTCAATATTCATGTATGTAGTTCCATAAGTTATAGTTCCTTTGTCTTTATCAGGAATTGCAGGCATATTTACAGGCGAGAACTTTCCCTTAAGAAGGGTCCCTTCATCCGGAAGAGATTGATCCGAGAAGGCACCGTTTGTTGTAGTATCTATAGGTTGCAATACTTCAGGATCGTATTTTAGGTTTATCTGGTATCCAGCAAATCCGTAGAAATCTTTAACATTAATAGTTGCCTTAACCAAATCTCCAACCTCTGCCACGGCTTTATCCAGTGTAATATAGATTTCTGGCATTTCAATATTTATCTTCTTGGTTTTCGCATCCCACAAAACACCCATTTCCAATGCTTCACTAACAAAGCGAAGAGGCACATATGTACGGCTGCCTGTGATCTTAGCAGGAACATCCAGTTCAACTTGTCTTCCGTTGACTTCAGCTTTAGGAGCACCAATCACCAATTTTATAGTTTTTGTGTTATTTACTGTACCGTTAGTTCCATCAACACTGTTTGTATCTGAAGCACCTGAATTTTCTTTTGTTATGGTAACTGTCCTGGTTGCATTATCCCAGCCAACATCCGCACCCAAAGCTTCTGCAATAGCTCTGAACGGAACCAGCGTCCTTCCGTTTTCAATGAATGGAGCCGCATCTTTAAAATCCAGCTTGTCCCCCATTACGAAAACTGTAATTTGCGAGCTTGCAGAAAAAGCAACTAAACTTAATGACAAAATTGCAAAAACAAGAAATACAGAAGTGATCCTTTTCATATAACCTCTCCTTTAGATTTATTAAATTAACATTTGGATAAAAAGACTAGTAATATAATTTTATCATTAAATTGCTACTAAATCAACAAAATAAAGACGTCAATTTACATCCAGCATCTAATTATCCAATGCCTTGAACCTTAGGAATTCTTAATCTTCAATCTTATTTATCTTCTTGACCCAGCCCTGCTCTTCCGCGAATTTTCTAAACCGTATCGACATTTTGTCGAACATCCTGATAATCTTTACACAAAGCATCTTAATCCACTTGGTAAAAATTATTCTTTTGAGTCTGAAGAATTTTGCTTTTCTCTTAGACCGGATATCCTGGATAAGATTTAATCCAATGGATTTTGCCTTTTCTTTAAGCTCTTCATTGTCAGCAAGATCTCCCATAACCACTTTATCTACAGTACTTTCATAAAACAAACCTGATACTATACCATTACCCATAAAGCTACTGTGTCCTAATGTAGCACAAAATTTTGCTATCTTTTTACTATTGCTTACAGCACTTGAAGACACCCCGACTATATATTTATTCTCGAAAAACCTATTATTAACACATGTAAATGCTATTCTGTTTATAAATATTTTGATAGGTACAGTGGGTTTACCACTATAGTATGGACTGCCTATAACAATACCGTCAGCATCAAGCATTTTTGCCTTTAACTGCATAAAATCATCTTCCTCACCCTGACAGTACTCACAATCCTTTAAATTTTTTATGCATGCAGAGCATTCCCCTACAACATAGTCCTCCATATGCAGACTTTCACATTGAGCACCTGCTTCCTTACATACATCTAATACCATCTCAATCAGTTTTGCTGTAGAACCGTTCCTATTTGGACTACCGTTTATAGCAAGAATTTTCATCTATTTCCTCCAGTTGATATGTTTACTTAACTGCTTGTTTCTATTTCATTAATCAACTAAACAACCGCTCTAATAATCCTAAGAAACTCCCCGCATGAATAACCAATCAAAAAATAATCAAAAAAATACATTATAGATATCGAATAAAACTATATTATAGATAAGACTTTGCGTCGTTTTTTTAATAATTCTATATAATTATATCAATAACCCCCATTAACTTCAACAAATAATTGGGAGATTCGACCCGCAAAACAACATTTTTGCCTTATATTAACAAATTCATCGATTTTAGCCGGATTTCATGTAGATTTAATCATAATACTATTATCACACTTTTTGCAAGTCTTATTTTTCACTTTTTCTTCCTAATTTCATGCAATATAAATGTAAAATTTAAGGGAGTGATACTATGTCTTTTCCAAACATTCCAAATATAACTCCAAAAATTGATACAAACAAAAATAATACTATCAATCTACTGTTAGATTCAATAGTATTTGAAGAGCTTGGTTTGGCACACATAATTAATGCTGAGGCTGAAAAGATTCAGTATGTTTTAGGCCCAAAACAGCCTTTGGCCTAGGTATTGGAGAATAAAGGAAAATTAAAATTTTAGTAGAATATAATCTTTTGAGAGTTAAAGTTATTCAAGTAAGTACACATACACTTGTGCTATTAACGGGGTAAGTCTGTATGCCGTAGTTGCCAAATTGGGGTATGCTGCATAAAATTTTGCATTTTACTGCACAAGTCTAAAGAAATAATATGAAAAATTTATTCACACTTAACTAATATGGATATTATATATGGATTGGAATATGGATTAACTACTTATTAAAACTTTGCAAATCCCCTCAAAAATCCAACGGAAAGACAGTAATTCTTCTTCTGAAACCACAGGCATAAAAGCAGGTCATATCTACTTAGCTCAAAAAAACCTACTCATCCAGGTTAAATGTTACTTTATCATTTCCCAACAAGGTTTTGACATCAAGCTTTAAGCCTTTAGCTTTCTCGGGTATTTCATAAGCCAAACCGCCCCTCATTTCTCCTTTCACAGCTATACTTCCATCTAATTGCTCGAGTTGATCCTCTTCCATTTCTACCAGGCCACCAACTGATATATTAAATATTTTACCTTTAGAGTCATAAAGTGCAAACAATAGAATAGAGCTTACCGCCATTTCTTCCTTGCTGTTGTTCTTTATTGTCATGTCAATTGTGTAATAAACATTTCCGTTCTTTGCAGAAAAAAGCTTACCCTTACTTTTCTTAATAGCATTTACAGTATATATTACATTTTGAAAGCTAACTGATTTGCCAACTTTAACCCATACATGCTGGGTTCCTTTTGAGGTCTCTGATTTTTGAGTATTTTTTGAATTAGCAGTTGTTGATGCTACATTTTGGGGCGTAGTAGAACTAGCGGCTAAGGATGAAGGGACTTCCGTTATTTTACTATCACATGCAGTAGAAGCCGTGACAATTAATATCATCAAAATCACCATAATAAATTTTCGCATGATTTCCCACCCCCCAATATGTGTAAATTCATCTTTCTTCCTAGTGTTATCTCAACTTAAGCTACTTTGAAACAAACAAGAAGAACTCATTATTTGGGATATAATTTTTTACATTAACTTGAATTAGTTGATTGATTAAGTTAAGTCAAGTTGAACGTAACGAGCCGGCTATGGTATTCGCTATTCTCAACTTGACTTACTTATACACAAAATTTCATTAATTTATACTTGAAAGTAAAGAGATTAAGCTGTTATTGCTTTTGGTTTCACAAAGAAGCCCAATATTCCTCCAAGTATTAACATAAAAGTAAATACTAGAGTAATGGCTGTAAAAAATACTGGAATAATGCCTGTAATAATAATTATTATTGCACTTATCTTACCTAATCTCCGCAGGAGAAATACTGATATCAATGCAATAATTCCACATAATATCAAAGCATATCCGCAGTTCCTAGCTTTTTCAAGCTCCTTCATTTCTGATGATATGTCTAAACCTAACTCTTTTGATGTCTCACTCAAAGATGCGAGTTCTTGCTTGCTACCATTGTAATCCGATACCCATTTAGCTCCCAGCCCTGCAGATACCAAAGAGCCTAAAATTACAATAATTATCACCGCTATCCTCATACTAGAACCTCCTAATTAATTGTAGTTAATCCTTGCTTTTATTTTATCAATTCCACCCCGTAAGCAACAATCCGATATAAAAGCGAATTTCTCATCAACTTTTTACCTCATTTGAGGTATTTTTGAACCCTTTTGAGCAATTATTTCACTATTACTTTATTACTGCATTTTTCTTGGAGATTTTTATAGGTGCATCCTTTATAAAAATGTATGGCGAACCGTATTTTCCTCCGCCTTTGTATGTACATACAAATTTGATTTCAGTATAGTAGCACCAGCCGTCTTTTGCCTCGTAAAGTAGCCAGGTATAATGACTACTTATCTTTTCTGTAGGTATTCCATAATCATTCTTTTCAATCATCCATTCGGAGCCCATTTTCCCATCAAGATTTACTATTTTTATAATGTTTTTCAAGTTGGGAAACTTTTTCTTAACAAGTTCCTTTATCTTTGTATCACTCAGTGAAGCATCCTTATAGGGCACATGCTTTTGTTTGAAATAACCAGGAAGCTTTCTGATATTTGCCTGATTGTCTTCAACCCTTTTTACGGCAGCAGCAACCTTTTTGGTTACCTTACTTTTGTCCGAATCTGACCAGTTTAATACAAACTCACCTCTTGCAATATAATTTCTATCCTCATAATCAGAGTCAAGTTGTATCCTGACATTATTCTTTCCTGACTTTAAAATCGGGTAGATTACATCATACCAGCTGTTCAAATTTAATGCAGTAGATTTTGTAGGATCAGGCATTATTTCAAAAGGCACACTTGCCTTATTTGAATTGTAATCCGCTTTCTTAATATATACATATGCTTTTGAAGATGTATAGTTATTTTGTTTCATATCAACCATACACTGTGCATAAAGAGTAATATATTCTGCACCTTCAATTGTAACGGTTTTTGCATTAGAGCCCAGGGCTGTTTTTATTCCATTAGTAAAATTCGCCACCCCGTATATATTTTCGCTGCCTGAAAAAGTTGTTTTATATTCTTTATCAGAAGTCTTTCCCGGAACTATTGGGGTACTTGAAAACTTTATGTTATCAAGTATATTTAGTACAGGCGTCTGGGCCTTTTCTCGTGATTCATTTAGTGTAACTATAGTTTTTGCTATTTCTGCTTTTTTATCTTCTGCAGGCTTATAACTTCCAAGATTCAGTAAAACACCATCAATATAATAATTTATTTTTTTGAAATAAACGTCTGCATCCTGAGGAAATTCATTACCAAATAAATCTGATCCTGTATCTTCACCTGATTGATCCATTTCTTTAGCCCTTTTTTCCGCTTCCGATGCTATTATCTTATTTTCTTCATCAAATGTTTTAGATATTTCTTTAATACCTGCATCAATTTCACCACTTAATGTTTTTTCGTAAAACTCCCTAAGCGTGTCACCAAATGTCAATAGTTGCTCATATTTTGAATTTATTGAATCTACTTCATCGTTTTCCTTTGCATACTCGTCTAGGACCTCTTTAACCTTGTACTTTGGGTCATTAAGATACTTTGAAACCTCCTGATACTGCAGATAATTCGAATACTTATAGTACTCATCCGCACCAATATTGAAGGCTTGCTCACCAATAACTTTGGATGAGTAATTATTAAAGTTAGTAAGTAATTCCAGCAGACCTTCAACATAAGCTGTCTTGTCTGCATCCGGGTCGAGCTTGAATACTGACAGATCAATCATCCATGATTTGTCAATGTCTGAGCTTTCCGCCCTGACTACCATTCCTCTACTTACACCAATTAACAGAGTTAAAGTCAAAATCAATGATAATAACTTACAATCATTACGTTTATTTGACATAAATATATCACTCCTTCAAATTAATTTGTGGTTACCCTAGCTTTTATTTTATCAATTTCACCCTTAAGTAACAATCCGACATAAAAGGGAATTCCGCATATTTTAACTACCTCATTTGTGGTATATTTACATATAAAAAAACACTGCTTTTCAGCAGTGTTTTTACAGAATACTAACTTCCTTTAATAACCTCTGTAATGTGAAACTCTTTAAACTTGAATGGAGTTAATATATTGTTTTTTTGTTTTATGTTATTCAATTTGTACAAGACTTCAGTCCTGCTAGTAGAGCTTGTCCTATCTTCCGTAGAATTTCGGTAGCTTAGTTTCACTTCATTTTTCTCATCCTGCTGACTGTTTACCATGCTCTTCCACCTTTGAAATGCTATTAATAAGGATTGGAAGTAGTTTATATCCCTTAATACGA